>NZ_JBHSQV010000025.1:0-59839 GCF_042658665.1 Marinicrinis lubricantis | reverse complement strand
GCCTACGCTCTTACAGAAAATCGAGGTTCAGAGAACATTCTCCACTACTATCTCTTAAGCTGTCAAAGTTGAAATAATGAGAATGAGTGCGGAAACAGGAGAAAAAAATACTTTTTAGTAGGAGGAGAGATCTTATGGGAAGAGATTCTCGATGTGGTGCTGTATACCTATGGGAATCAGAAGTTCATCGGTCTCGTGCTTCGTGATCCGGAACCATTTTTAACACGGCAAAGCTGGTTGAAAAGAAAGCTGATTCAAATCAATGTGAAAATGATGAACACGCCGATCAATATTGCTCAATCCGGATTACCGGTCAAGCTGGACGATTTATACAGCGTGATACGCTACCGATGGAGAGCCTCTCAGAATCATCCGCCGGAAGAGGATTGATACGAAAATAGACCTCTGCAAACGAAAAAATGTTTCAGAGGTCTATGTTTGATATTATAGTTTACATAATGCAATTACGGTTAACTGTAATTGTAATGGTCTGTTTCATGGAGAGGCAGGAAAGGGAGGTGCATTATTCTTTTCGGGTCAGCAAGTATTCCGACAGAGCCTGCTGCAGCGTTCCTTTCGTAATCGCCGTATTATTGAATGCCAAGCCCTCATTTATCATTCGGTTGACCACTTGAGGTCTCAATCCCGTGATGACGGCTGAGCAGCCCATCATTTTTACGCCTTCAATGATCCGGATCATTTGCACCAGGACATCGGATTCGATATCTACCGTTCCAGATAGATCGATGATGAGCGTCTCGATTCGAGATTCTCCAATCTGCGTCAACACTTTTTCTTGAATCGTTTTAGCGCGCACGGTGTCTATTGAATCGATTAAAGGCAAAATAAACATGGTCTCTGTGAGTGGAATAATGGGGACCGATAAATCCTCGACCATGTCCCTTTGTTTTTTCAACAATTCATCTTTGTACTGCGAGTAACTAATAAAGAACGTATTTAAAAATTGGTCTACCAGTTCATTGATATTTTTCTCAAGCGTATGGAAGTCATCTTTATTGTTCGTCTTTTCCATAAAAGAGTCGTAATTGTATAAAAAGTCCCACAGCACCCTTCGAATCGCCTGGATCCATTCTAGCTTAAAGGAGAGGGTGAGCGAGTGCTTGGCCCATGCGATTCCTTCCGCCTTCGCAAAAGCGATGACATCATTCGCTTTGCCTTCGACAACATACAGGACGAGCCTATATGCATTGTCTAACAGATGTATATTTCCGATCTTACGAATCTCTTCAATATTGGCTTTAACATTGACGGCTTCCGTAAGTAATCGTTCCTCGAATTCTTTTCGATTGTTCGTGAAAAATTGCTTGATATCAAACCCTTTATCTATGAACATATTCAATTTGATCACTCCTCGAGGTTCATATTTCATAGCTTTAGGAAATGAAATCGTAAATTGTGTCCCTTGGCCTTCTTTGCTATTCACTTCGATCTTTCCTTGATGCTGATAAATGACTGTAAACACTTGAGTTAATCCCATGCCTGTGCCGTTTTCTTTCGTAGAAAAGAAGGGCGTGCCTAATAAATTTAGTTTCTCTTGAGGAATGCCTTGTCCTGAATCCTTGATGGTCATAAATACCTTTTCGTCTTTGACATAATGCCGAATCGCGATCGTGCCTTTGTCAGGAATGGCTTCAAAAGCGTTTTTCAACAAATTGAAAAGCGCCTTCTTGATCTGATTTTTCTTGCCGTATATATGTACGTTTTCATCGGATATTTGAAAGTCGACCGTTACCCTGTATATTTGGTCTTGGAATAAATGAATAATTTGGCTCATTTCAACAGCAAGATCGATCGATTCAAAGGGCTCGTCCTCTAGATCAGGCTTAGAGACTTGCAATAAATTTTGCAGGGTGGACAAGGCATTGTCCAGTTCATTCTTCGCAATTTCCAAATAGCGGTCTTCGTAGTTTTCTTCCAACAGCTGTAGAAATCCTTTTACAGCGGTTAGAGGATTTTTCACCTCATGAGCGATCCCCGCAGCGATTTGACCTACAGATGCGAGTTGACCGAGATGAAAGTCATTCTGTTTTTGATTATCGTCTGTCACTTTCCATTCACACTCCATCATGATCATCTGGCACCAAAATTTACCAACCTATTGAAAATTAATCCTTCACCTAATTCTATTTTTACATACATAATCCTTTTATTTATCCATAATTATTTTAATTTTCAGGGCATGTCACGTTCATTTTGGAGGAGTGGTGGGCAGGAAGATGGAAAGTGGAGGTGGATCGTTGTGAAGAATTCGAAATATGGATCATAAAAGGAAGATACAGATGCATCTTCCCGCCAATAATTCATAAACCGTAAATTATCTGTATCCTTCAATTTGGGCAGGTTTACCGGTTTCAATCACTTCCGTGAGATAACGAAAACAATCCGGTCTAGATCCATCTAAGTCGCGGAAGCCGTATTCCTGGGCCAACTGACCACTGGAGAGAGATTGCCCATTCCATCGTGCGACATGGGGATCCGCAGCAAGTGCAGCAACCGCTCTTCCAACATATCGTGGAGACTCGGATATGATGAAATGGGGCTCTTTGATTGCAGCATCTCTCCAATTCTCCTCGCGTACACTAAAATGCTCCAGCATGATTTCAGAGCGCATCCAACCAGGCGTGAGCGATAAGGCCGTACACGAATAGGGCTGTAACTCTTGGGATAGCGCCCAAGCCATACGAATGACCGTGTTTTTGGCCAAATCATAAAACATAGAGTTGCGATATCGGCTCTGATTATACGCTGCCGTCCCATCCGTCATTTCTACGACGAGTCCGTGCTTGTTTCGAATCAAGAGGGGGAGAGCATAGTGGCTGGTAATCAGATGTGTATCGACGGCCAGCTCCAGCAAGCGCAGTCCTTTATCCAGTGAATGCTTCCAGACAGGTACGTCCCATTCAAACATATGCTCTGCACCCCAAATGTCATTGACCAGCACGTCCAGTCTGCCTTGATCCCGCTCAATGTGCTGTAATAGGGCACGAACTTGTTCGTGCTCCAAATGATCCACTTGAACAGCGATCCCTTGACCGCCGGCTTCATTAACAAGCTCAGCTGTCTCCTCGATGGTCTCCGGACGGTTGTATTCGGAGCTGCTGTAACGCGTCGTCCTTCCAGTCACATAGACGGTTGCTCCTGCCGCCCCCAGCTCCACGGCAATACCGCGTCCGGCACCTCTCGTTGCACCTGCTACAAGTGCGACTTTTCCTTCTAAAGATTTCATCTCTGGTCATTCCCCTTTCGATTCGTTGTTTACTCCCTTATTATAGTCTATAATGACGACATCTTATGTCATATATGAAATGCAAGGGAAAGGTGAAACCGGATGAGAGCAGATCGATTAGTTCAAATGATGATTTTGCTGCAAAATCGGGGGAAAATGACGACCCAGCAGCTGGCGGAAGAGCTCGAGGTTTCGAAGCGCACGATTTTACGGGATATGGAAGCCTTAAGCGTATCCGGCATTCCGATCGTTGCGGATCGGGGGAAAGCCGGGGGATGGAGATTGATGGATCAGTTTCGCAGTCAATTGAGCGGAATGAAGCTGGAAAACTTGAAGTCACTATTTATTCTTCCTTCAGAGCACATGCTGCAGCAGCTAGGTATTGTGAAGGACGGAATGGATATCCGCGATAAGCTGCTGGCATCTTTGCCCGATTCCACGAAAACAGAAGCGAGAAATTACTTGGAAAAAGTGTATGTAGATTCGAGCACATGGAAGCCGTCCGTTCAAAAACAGGATATTTTTCAAATCATGATGCAGGCTTTATGGGAGGATAAAAAACTGACCATCCAATATGTGAAGGCAAACGGGGAATGTACAGAGAGGTGTATTTCCCCTTTGGGGATCATTGCAAAAGGAAGCGTATGGTATTTGGCCGCTCTAACGGAGGGTGGGGATTATCGCAGCTTTCGCGTGACCAGAGTCCATGATGCTCGGATGGAGCTAGAAAACTTCACCAGACCGTCCGATTTTTCTCTTTCCGCGTATTGGAATGAAAGTAAAAAGCAGTTTGTGGAACAATTACCCCGGTACGAAGTGCAGGTTTTGGCTCACCATTCCATTGTGCGGCGGTTAACGTTTACCGGCAAATTTGTTCATAAGGTTTGGGAAGATGAGAGGGAAGATCACCATTGGTTACCGGTCACCTTGCGATTTAACGACGAACAGGAAGCTTGTGAATTTGTGCTCGGTTTTGGCCCTCAAATAAGGCTGCTGGAGCCGGAGCATCTAATCGAGCGAATAGTGGAGCAAGCTGCCGCGGTAGTGAAGCTGTATAGTATAGATTAGATTGTATACATAATTAAATTATGGTTAACTGAAAATCAGTCAATCAATATAAATGAACAAGAAGATCACGAAATGAATACAAAAAACCGGAAACCATCTCCCCATTAGGGAGATGGTTCCGGCTGGCTTTTTGATTAGACCGAAGAAGTATCGTGGATCGATTTGCGAAAATCGTGCGGCGTTACACCGACCAGCTTTTTAAACTGTCTGCTGAAGTGAGCCAAATGCTTGAAGCCGACCTCGAAGCAAACCTCTGTAACAGTATAATCTCTTTTATGTAAAAATAAAATTTTTGCTTGATTGATTCTTCGGCGGTAAATATAGTCGAACACCGTCATGCCGGTGACTTTGCGAAATATTTTTACGGCATGGGATTTGTTCATATGGAGCTCGGCTGCAATGGCATCCAAATGGATGTCCCCTGTATACCTGGCTTCGATGAACTCCATCATCTGCTGTACGTAACGCTCCCGGTCGTTGGTGTGCTTCTGCTTGTAGGTCATTTTCTCCTGGCACAGGCCATAGATGAACATCAGCAAATCGTAAAAGGCCAGTAAACAGCGTTCATAGGAAACGATATTTCTCTGATGGTAAAAACGATGAATACGCTCTAAAATCGCTTCGCACTCTTTTCTGGAATCGGGATTCAGCCGAAAATGATCATTCCTCAAAATTTCAAAGGGTAAAAAAGGATTGCAGGATTTCATGCTGGGATCAAAGATTTGCAGCAAATAGGGATCGAAGGAGAACACTGTACGAACATAAGGTGCGCTGCCTTTTACCCGAGGGCAGTGCTCTGTCATCCCGTTCATAATGATTAAATCTCCTGGCTGCAGCGGTATGATTTGATCACCGATAATGTAGTCGCATGAACCGCTGTGAAAATAATAGATTTCGTACTGCGGATGGGAATGGAAATGGATCTCCGGATTCATCCCGGTCTTTTGATAATAGAACTCCGTAAATATACGATAAGGGTTCGTTTTCACCTACATCCTCCTCAGGTGCGATGATGAGCCTGTATTCCTTATTATACCATATGGCCTTCATTCAAGTAGAAAAATCAAAATCTATAGTGTTCGGATAGAGACGAATGAGAGTTAAATCGTCGCTCAAATTGGCAACGTCGGTTCAAGGAGGGAGCACACCTTCTATGTTAGATTTACATTGTGAAGATGAGGATCCATCTTAGTAGGATCTAACCCATAGAACAGAAGAGGTGTGATGTGAGATGAACCCATTGAAAGTGGCGATTATTGGGCATGGACGAAGCGGACGTAATATTCATGCCCAATCTCTAGAGAAAATGAAGGAGTATTTTTATATTGCTGCTGTAGCAGATCAGAGCGAGGAACGGAGGTTGATGGCGGAGCGGGATTTTGGATGTGAGACCGTTGCAGATTACCGGGAACTGTTCGGCAGAAAGGATTTGGATCTCATCGTCAATGCTTCTCCGAGTCATCAGCATGTTCCGATTTCGCTTGAATTTTTAGAGCAGGGATTTCATGTGCTGTGCGAGAAGCCGCTTGCCAGAAAGGTTGAAGATGTAGACCGTCTGATGGCTGCAGCAAAAGCGTCTGGCAAAACGTTGGCGGTGTTTCAGCAGTCTAGATTCAATCCAGCATTTGTTCAGGTGAGAAACGTGATCGCCTCCGGTGTATTAGGGAGAATTGTTCAAGCTCGAGTTGCTTACAATGGCTTCGCTAGAAGATGGGATTGGCAGACGCTCAAGTCGATGAATGGCGGAAATTTGCTCAACACGGGTCCGCATCCGGTCGATCAAGCGCTCCAATTATTCGGTACAGATGTCACACCTGAGGTGTGGTGCCGAATGGATCAAGCGAACAGCTTCGGGGATGCCGAGGATTACGTAAAGCTGATTCTGCATGGACCAGGTAAGCCGCTGGTTGATGTGGAAATATCGTCGTGTGACGCCTATGCGAAGGATCATTATGTGATCCAAGGGACGCACGGTGGACTGAGAGGAGATTTTCATCATTTGGAGTGGACTTATTTTAGGCCGGAAGAATCGCCTCAGCAGCAGCTGGAGGAACAACCGCTCAGCACGAAAGAAGGCAATCCCGCGTACTGCTCCGAGGAATTGACATGGTACAAGGAAAGCTGGGATATTCCGGAGAATGTTAAGGACAATCTGTTTTTTGAAATGACTCGCACCTACTATGAGATGCTGTACAGGACGATTTCGGAAGGGCAGCCACTGGAAGTAACCATGGACGAGATTCGCACACAGGTTGCCGTGATGGAGCAGTGCTTTGCACAAAATCCAAAATTTCAATAGGCTGTTACCACTCGCGAAAGAAGAGACCAGCGATACTGTGACGATCCGTTAAAACATATGAAGGGGATGGAGATATGATCTGGGATCGATTAGGGATTATTACAGATGAAGTATCCGGAGACTTGACCGAGGCGCTTGATTGGGCTGCTGATCGAGAGCTGAAGCATGTAGAAATTCGTACCATAGGTGGCCGAAATATTGTGGATTTTACAGATGGAGAGCTTTCGGAAGTCATACAGGAAGTAGAGGGAAGAGGTTTATTTGTCTCCGCGATTTCATCTCCTCTGTTTAAATGTGCGCTGGACCCGCAGCGGCCCGTCATGAAAGGAGATACATTCGGTCAGGAAGAAGAGGATATCGCGGCACATTTCGCCAAACTGCATCGGTTCATTGATATTGCGGATCAGTTAAAAACGAACCGAATCCGAGTTTTCTCCTTTTGGCGTGAACAGAATCCTCGTGATTATGAGGAAGAAATTACTGCCAATTTGCGTAAAGCCGCAGATATTGCGGAACAGCACGGAAAGCTGCTGCTGCTGGAAAATGAGCCGTCCTGCAATGGCGGATTTGCAGAGGAGGTCGCTCGGATCGTAATGAAGGTACAATCGGATGCCTTAAGAGCATTGTGGGATCCAGGCAACGAGCAATACGGGGGCCGTTCGTCGTATCCGGAAGGGTACGCGCACGTTCGCAAGCTGACAGGACACGTACATTTGAAGGATGCGTTGTTCCTCGAAGATGGCGAGCCAAGCTGCGTGCCGATTGGTACAGGCAAAGTCCCCTTCGCCGCGATGCTGAATGCATTGCAGGAGGATGGTTATTCCGGCTTGTATACGATCGAGACCCACTTCATCCCGGAAGGTCGCACCGCGATGGAAGGTTCGGAGCTGACACTTCAAGGCCTGAAGGGATTGCTGAAACGAATCGCGGTAGATTTGTGAAAAGGAATGAAGGTTAAATACAAGCTTAAGAAGGAGCTGGTACGATGACGCTTATCCAAACAAGGATCATCGATCAATTGAAGGTAGGCGTATTTGACAGCCGCGAATCGATGGGACGTGCTGCAGGAGAGGAGGCTGCAACGGTGATTAGGGAATTGCTTCACGAGAAGGAACAAATCCGGATCATTTTTGCAGCGGCTCCGTCACAGAATGAATTTCTTGAGACGCTTGCTCATGCGGAGGGGATCGATTGGGAAAGAATTACGGCTTTCCATATGGATGAGTATGTTGGTCTGCCGGAAGATGCTCCGCAGCGTTTTGGGAATTTTCTGAAGAAAAGGTTGTTCGATAAGGTGAAGCCCGGTCAAGTGCACTACATAGACGGCAATGCAGGCACGGATGAAGAATGCCGTCGTTATGCCGCTCTTCTTCAGGAACGTGAGATCGATATCGTCTGTATGGGCATCGGCGAGAATGGCCACATCGCATTCAATGATCCACCGGTAGCGGATTTCCGTGATCTTGCAGTCATTAAGCTCGTCGAATTGGAAGAAGTATGCCGCAGACAGCAGGTCCATGATGGATGCTTTATGCAGCTCGAGGACGTACCGACGCATGCACTGACCCTCACGATTCCTGCACTTCTTGCAGGCTCACGTTTGTTCTGCATCGTTCCAGGCAAGACGAAGCGCGAAGCTGTGAAGCATACTTTGCTGGGTCCGATTACGGAGCAATGTCCTGCATCCATATTGCGTACTCATCCAAGCTGTACGCTGTATCTTGACAAGGATGCGTATGAAGGGTGTGAATGATCGTGCATGAAAACAGATTCGCATTGGTAAAGGGCCGAGATTGGCAGTCAGGAAAACCGATCCAGGTATGGATCTCTGAATCAGGCCAAATCGACCATGTCCAATGGTTAACGGAACAAGAAGAACATCAGCATTGGGGCTGGATCGCACCGGGACTTGTCGATTTGCAGTTGAATGGATACGAAGGTATCGATTTGAATACCCTGCCGCTGACGATACAAGATGTACAGAATCTGACACGCCGACTATGGGAGGAGGGTGTGACGACTTATTATCCGACGATGATTACCAATGATGATCGTTCGATCGAAGCGGCGGTGCAGGTTATCGCGCAAGCATGCGCATCGGATCCTTTAGTGGCCGCCAGCATCACCGGCATTCACTTGGAAGGACCTTTTATATCGCCGGAGGATGGCGCGAGAGGTGCGCATGACAAGCGATTCGTACAGCCGCCGAATTGGAAGAAGTTTGAGCAGTGGCAGCAAGCCGCACGAGGGTTGATTCGGCTGGTGACCCTTTCGCCGGAATGGGATACAGCTCCGGAATTTATATCACGTTGTGTGCAAAACGGTGTGGCTGTGTCGATCGGCCATACCGCCGCTTCGCCGGAACAGATTGAACAAGCCGTTCAAGCAGGCGCAAAGCTGAGCACGCATCTTGGGAACGGGGCTCATGTGATGCTGCCGAGACATCCGAACTACATATGGGAACAGCTCGCCCATGATTCCTTATGGACATGTGCGATTGCAGATGGATTTCATTTGCCGACATCGTTATTAAAGGTATTCATGAAGGTAAAAGAGGAACAATTCATCCTTGTCAGTGACGCCGTCTATTTAAGCGGCTTGTCTCCGGGGACATATGAAACTCATATCGGAGGAAGCGTCGTTCTTACTCCAGAAGGCAAGCTGCACCTTGAAGGAAATCCCAAGCTGCTGGCAGGCTCCGTGAAAATGCTTAAGGATGGCATTGAACACGTGGTACGCAGCGGTTTAAGCCATTGGGTTACCGCTTGGGAAATGGCATCCGTTCGTCCAGCCCGATTAATGGATTTGCCGGTACAGCATGCACTGGCTCCCGGTGCACCTGCCGATTTGGTTACATTGGAATGGAAAGAAGGGAAGGTACTGTTCCAACACGTATACAAGCGAGGGAGACGCGTGAAGTAACAGACCGAGCGAAGAAGCTTTTACAATGTACCATGGGGTTTCCTGCATGAAGAACAGCCTTTAGACGACGGGAGATGAACTGTCCGGAAGAACCGTTCATTTCCGTTTTTCGTAAAGGCTGTTTTTCATCCGATTCGTCTATCATCTGATCACTGTTCATTATATTTATATTTTTCTATGGCATGCGCCATCGTCTTATCCGTGAGCTGAGCATAGATTTGCGTCGTTTCCGTACTGGAGTGACCGAGCTGCTTTTGCGTTTTATAGATGTCATTTTTCGCGTAATAACTCGTTGCGAACGAGTGCCGCAGCTTATGTACGGACAAGTAAGGCTTACCGAATGCTTTGGCGTACTTAGTGACCATTTGTTGAATCGCTCTTTTGGACATGCGCTTGCCTTGTTTTTGACCACGGGGGATGGCTAAAAACAATGCCTTTTCACCCCTAATGGGCTGATATATTTGCTGACGTATCGTCAAGTATTGATGTAGACTATTTTTTCCGGCTTCCGCAAAGAATACGCCCTGCTTCAGCGTTTGATCATGAACACCTTTGCGATACACATGGGCCAATTTTTTATTCATATCGATATCTTCAATATTCAGATTGTATATTTCAGATACCCTCAAGCCTGAGGAAAGGATCAGCTGAATCATCGCCAGATCTCGTATACGATTCATTTGGTAATAATGGAGTGCTTGCTTGTTGTCCTGAATATCTCGCAGATAACCATGCATGATATATTCGATGAAAGCGCCGATTTCCTCATCATCCTCGAGTATTTTTCCTTTTAAGCGGGTAGCGATTAGATCGGGGTGCAGCAGACGATGGCTGGATAGCTTGGCCATGACGTTTCGCTTCAACAAAGGATAGTGCTGCTCGTCCTCAGCGATCTGACTCAAATAATGAAACAGTGATTTCAGTGAGGCAATTTTGCGTTCACGGGACGAAAGACCGTTCTGCCGTTTGATTTGCAGAAACAGTTTATAGGAATCGATTTGCTCTATCGTTAAAGCTTCAAGCTCCATCAATGTAATATCACGGACCTTCGACGCATGGCTCAAGCCTTCCCCGATTAGCCAACGGAAAAACAACTCGAAGTCTCTCGCATACTCGAGCAGGGAAGAAGGGGAGCGTTCCGGCAGTTTATGCTCGATAAACTGCACCACAAACCACGGAAGATGGGCCGTTTTGTTTTCCAACAGCTTCTGATCATGCTGCTTGATCAAATTCATCGATTCACCCCAATTCATATGATTAATAATTAATGACATAAATAATTATAGGGGTGAAAGACTGGTGTGTAAACAGGTCCGGGGTGCAGAACAGCAAACTCCCCTGAAAAGATCAGGGGAGTGAAGATTACGAATGGACGAAGTGGCTTTCTGGCTGGTTCGCTGCTGGTGCAGGAACGCCGGGGATCGGTGAATTGTGAATATATGCTGGAGCCTGTCCCAGCACAGGGATTTGTCCCATCGCTTTCGGTTCATGAATATATTCGAACTGTGCTTGTCCGTCCATGCTCGGACCGCTTGCCCATCTGCCGTTGCGGCTTTCTTCCCCTTGGGAGAAGTTCATGAAGGAATACGATACTTCCTGCTTCTCCAAATCTTGTGGAAAAGTGCTTGGTACAATCGGCTTTTGGCTTGCCTCCAATTCCTCGATCGCGGCCATCCATTGGTTCTGATGCATTGTATCGCGAGCGATGAGGAATGACAGCATATCCCGTACGCCTTTGTCTGTCGTCGATTCATACAAACGGACCACCTGAAGTCTGCCCTGCGACTCGGCATTTAGGTTGGCTCTGAAATCTGCAAGCATATTGCCGCTGGCAATGATATAGCGGGAGTTCCACGGATATCCCACGCTGTCTGTTGGAGTTACGCCTAAGCCGGATACGATGACATGCTGTGGATTCATGCCTCCCAAGACGGAGTGAATGACTGGATCCTTGGCCGCTTCCTCTTGTACATTAGCTGGTGCACCGTCAAGCAGCTGTGCGATCATCGTCGCCAGCATTTCTACGTGTGCCATTTCCTCCGTGCCGATATCCAGCAGCATATCCCGATATTTCTGTTCGCCCCGGCAGTTCCAGCCTTGGAACAAATACTGCATCATCACCGAGATTTCGCCAAATTGGCCGCCTAATACCTCCTGCAGTTTTTTGGCGTAAACGGGATCAGGACGATCGGGCTTCGCATTGTACTGGAGTTCTTTGATATGAAAAAACATGATTTATCTCATCCTTTCCTTATAAATGTTGGTGTCTCAGACTGCTAACTGCATTTTTTCGAATTTGCTTGCATACTCCCTTCCGTTTCCGTTGGAATTATCGTTTGCCAAAAGATATCGAAACATGCGCATTTTGCCATCCACATTCGAATCTTCATGATGATCACAGAGATGATTCTTACACCAACATTGATAAGAAGGCATCTTGTAAGCATGATTGACATCGATTTCGTCCAGTTATATAGTTGGAATAGCGATTTGTATGTATTTTTCGGGAAATTTTGAAATCATCATGTGGAAACAGAAGGGGATACGGGTGAAACTGGAGCACACACAAACGAAAACAACGAACATCTATTCTACGGATGATAGCTTTTTGCAGGGAATTAGAGACTGTATTCCTACACTGCTCGGATATTTAAGCATCGGTTTTGCAGCAGGGATTGTGGGAGTGTCCACACAGCTGAGCATCATGGAGATCGCCATGTTTTCCGCCCTCATATATGCTGGAGCGGCACAGTTCATCGCATTCGCATTGATTGCGGCCAGCAGTCCGATCACGGCCATTATATTTACGACGTTTATCGTCAATTTGCGGCATTTTTTGATGAGTTTAACGCTTGCGCCTCATTTTACGAAATATTCCGTACTCAAAAACATAGGGATCGGCGCGCTGCTTACCGATGAAACGTTCGGCGTCGCAGTCCATCGGATAAGTCAAGAGAAACGTCTAACCGACCGGTGGATGAATGGATTGAATGTAACGGCCTATCTCATGTGGATTTTATCCAGTGTATGGGGCGCTGTCTTCGGGAAATGGATTGAGAATCCAGACATGCTTGGTTTTGATTTTGCCTTAACCGCGATGTTCTTAGCGCTCTTGGTACTGCAGTTGCAAACGATGAATTCGTCCAAGCTGAAGCACGCATTGTCGCTTATCGTGTATATGATCCTTGTGATGTCCATCCTTTCGTATCTCGTGCCGACACATCTGGCGGTCATCTTGTCCACCGTGATCGTGGCGACGATTGGGGTGGTGACGGATCGATGAAGGTGGATATGGACGTATTACTTATCATTCTCGGCGGAGCGATTGTCACGTTGATTCCCAGAGTTCTGCCGTTTTTGCTCGTCCGAAACATCAGACTCCCACAGCCGGTCCTGAAATGGCTATCATTTATTCCGATATGTATTTTGTCCGCACTTGTGATTCAAAGTGTGATCATAAAGGAAGGAACGTCCATCTCAATCGATTGGCCGGTTTTGATGGTTATCGTACCGACGGCGCTTGCTGCAGTATGGACGAAAAGCTTATCGGTGACCGTAGTCGTTGGAGTTCTTCTGATGGCGCTGACAAGGGCGTTTATCATATGAAGGGAGAGGATGTATGGTGATTCGTCAAGCAGTTGGGGCCGTTGCTTTATATAAAGGAAATGTGATCCTTGTCTATAAAGTCAAAGGGGCACAGGGAAGCATCCAAGGCATGTGGGATTTGCCCAAAGGAGGTTTGGAGCCGCACGATACAAGCATCGATCAGGCTCTGTTCAGGGAACTGCGAGAAGAAACGGGTTCGACTCAATATCGGATCGTGAAAAGATATGATGAGTCTATCTATTTTGATTTTGATCAAAGAACAACGAAAAATTGGGCTGTACAGGCCAAGAGACGAAGATGTACCTCGTAGAGTATTACGGTGACAGTGCGGATCTGAAGCCCGAGGATGATGAAATTGCTGAAATTAAAATGGTGCCGATGTCGGAAGTTCCATCGCTGCTTGCACCTGAATCCGCACAATTTTTCAGAGAATATGTTCTGTCGGAACGGGGAACGGGACAATAGTGCAAACGCCGCAGGGCTTGTCTTGATGACATGCTGCGGCTTTTTTTCGCACTGAAGTGTGAGGCGGCATGTTTTCTCAACTCCACGCTTGTTTTAATAAATAGACTCCTGCGGTAATATGTTCTTCAGACAATCCGCCGAAGCCAAGCAGCACGGTGGATTGCATTTGCATGGCAGGAGCTAGTGCGTATACAGAAGTCGCATAAACTTTTACGCCTTTTTGAAGCGCTGCATGAATAAGCTCCGTTTCACTCATCCCGTTAAGTATTTTTAACAAAATATGCAGCCCGGAACCGGAGCCAATGACTTCCGCCTTTTCCCCAAAGGCGTCTCGAACGGCCTTGAGAAGAACATCGTGTTTTTTGGCATACAGCCTTCGCATTTTTCGCATGTGGCGGTCAAAATCACCTGACGCCATAAACAGATGCAGCGCCTTTTGAAATAGAGGCGACGCGAATTGATCATAGCTGTGATTTTTGCTTTGAAACAGATGAAGCAGAGCAGGGGGAAGCACGAGATAGCTAATCCGAAACGAGGGCGTCAGTGCTTTGGAGAAGGTGCCGACGTAAACGACACGCTCATCTTCGTCTAAGCTCTGAAGCGACGGTATCGGTCTGCCGCTGTATCGAAACTCGCCGTCGTAATCATTTTCAATGATATACGCGTGATGTTCCTTTGCCCATTGGAGTAGCTTTTGTCTTTTGCTGATCGACATCGTCATCCCGAAAGGAAACTGATGGGAGGGTGTCACATAGACAGCCTGCACACCGCTCGCATGTAAGTCTTCGGTCCGAATGCCGTCCTGTTCCAATGCGATGGGGAGAAGTTGGAGACGTGATTGTGTTAACAGCGCCTTTACCCCGTCATTGACAGAGCCTTCCGCAGCGATCCGTGTCAATTGGTCTTGGAGCAGCTGGAACAATAGATCAAGTGAATGGTACGTTCCCGCTCCGATGACGATTTGCTCCGGTGAACATCGTACACCGCGGTTTTGATGCAAATAAGCTGCAATTTCCTCGCGTAATTCGTATTCACCTTGCAAATCCCCATACATTAAGAAGCGGCTGTTCTCCGGACGCAGGCATTCGTTCATCAGCCTACGCCAATTGGTGAGCGGAAAGCTGGAAATATCAATGCTCCCATACCCAAAATCATAAAGGACGAGTTCGTCGTATGAGGCATGATACATTCGGTGAACTGCAGTGGAAGGGGAGGGCGTATCGGTTCTCTTCTCGTGTGTTGAATGAATGGGTATGTTCTCGAGCGGAGAGACGAAAAATCCGCTACGCGCCCTGCTTTGAATATACCCTTCAGCCAAAAGCTGTTCATAGGCCAGTGCGACAGGGGTCCGGCTGATCCGCAAATAAGCTGCCCAATTTCGAATAGAGGGCAATTTCTGATAAGGATGGATTCGTCCTGCTGTGATTTCATCCCGAACGTAACGGTACAATTGCATATATAAAGCTTCGTCTGAAGCAGGATCAAGCACCGGTATCAGTTCATTCATTTGAAGTTCGTCCTCCTTGGTCATCCCTAGGTATCTGTCATTGACAAAATTTAAAAACTGTATATTTTTGAAATGACAAAATACCGATATGCTCATCATATCATCCTGCTTGTGGATCGCAAGCGATGAGCATAAAAACGAGTTTTGGAGGTTATAGAATGCATACAATCTTGCCGCATATGCTGAAGCTGGGTTCATACGAAGCCGGAATCAGGCCTCAGAACGTAAGGGAAGTAATCAAACTGAATCAGAATGAGAATCCTTATCCGCCCTCGCCGCAAGTTAGGGGAGTGCTGTCGAAAGCGAACTGGCAAGAACTAAGATGTTATCCTGATCCTCAGATGGAGGAGCTGCGCGAGGGTTTGGCTGAGGTATACCGAGTAAGGAAGGAGCGAATCTTCTGCGGCAGCGGTTCGAGTGAAATTATATCGCTTCTATTTACCGTATGCGTTGGACATGAGCGCCGAATTGCCATTCCGGATCCGTCTTTTTCTCTTTATGCCAGCGTGGCTGCTGTACATCAAGCGGAATGTGTAAAAATCCCGACTCGCGATGATTTCTCGGTGGATGTCGATGGTCTGCTGGAATGCGGTGCGCACGCAGTCATGCTTGTGAACCCTAACAATCCCACGGGAGTACAGCTCCCATTAGCTGAGGTAGAGCGTCTTGTAAAGCATGTTAAAGGTCTGGTCGTTGTGGATGAAGCTTATATCGATTTCGCGGAATCGGGATCGTCGGCGATTCCTCTCATTGATCAATACGAACATGTCATCGTCTTAAGAACATTCTCTAAATCATACGCTTTAAGCGGGGCACGGGTAGGCTATGCATTTGCTAATGAAACGTTGATAGCGGCTCTGGAAAAAGCGAAACATCTATACAATATTAATGTGTTGAGTCAGAGGTTGGCTCTCGCGGCTCTGTCAGACCAAGAGTATATGAAGTGGCGTGCAGCCCTTATACGGCGGAATCGGGAATGGCTCAGCAGTCAGCTTCGGCAGTTAGATTTCCATGTGGTTCCCTCTCAAGCGAACTTTATTCTTTGCTCGCCGCCTCCCGAAGGTCCTTATGATGCCAGAGCGCTGTATCAGAAGCTGATGGATCGAAATCTCTTCGTTCGTTACTTCGAGGAACCTCGTCTTCGCGGATATGTGCGCATTTCGATCGGTACGGATGAGCAGATGAAATGCACCATGGATGTGATTCAAGATCTATTTGGCGAATAATCTGCAAAAAATGAAGAAGATACTCCCCTGAAAGAGCTGCGGGGAGTATCTTGTGAATTTATATGAACCGGTTAATCGAGAAAGCGCCGTGCAGATATAGAACGTCTAACAACTGGACGTTATTAATAAGGATCCGCCTCGTGCCCTAACTCGACGGCCATCTCCATCGCTTTGTCGCCGCCATGGTTGCCAAGCGGTTTTTGGCTCGATCCGCCTTTCTCAGCGTTCGCCAAGCCTTCTCTTAAACGGCGGCCGTATTCTTCGTCCGCTTCTTCGGCCAGTGCAATCATTTTCGCTTGGATACGAGAATCGCAGCGGGAGAGGTCGTTTACCAAGTTCGTAATGAGCTCATCTTTTTCCCACTGTTCGAAGCGACGGTAAGTTTCTCCTGCCTGCTTCGTATTGCTTTGTCGGTCGATAGACTGCCGAACAAGGTTCCCTTCAACATGAGGAGTATATTCTTTGCCTTCCTGCTTGGCCTCCTGCAGACCGCCTAGAATGGAAGGCTCATAGTTGACATGCGGGTTTTGCCCCGGCGCACGATCGACCTTGTACTGCATTTGGCCGCCGCTTTGGTTCGTTGCGACGCGCTTCTTCGGCGCATTGATCGGAAGCTGTAAATAATTCGCACCGACGCGGTAGCGCTGTGTATCAGAGTAGGAGAAGGTGCGCCCCTGCAGCATTTTGTCGTCGGAAAAGTCCAAGCCATCTACCAATACGCCGGTTCCAAAAGCGGCTTGTTCCACTTCTGTGAAGTAATCCTCTGGATTTTTATTGAGTACCATTTTGCCAACCGGCAGCCATGGGAATTGATCTTCTGGCCAAAGCTTCGTATCGTCCAATGGATCGAAATCAAGCTCTGGATGCTCGCCGTCACTCATGATTTGAACGAACAGCTCCCATTCCGGATAATCTCCGCGCTCGATCGCATCATACAGATCCTGTGTAGCATGGTTAAAGTTGACCGCTTGGATTTCAGCCGCTTCCTTCATGGTCAAGTTCTTGATTCCCTGCTTCGGCTCCCAATGATATTTCACCAGAACGGCTTTGCCTTCGCTGTTTACCCACTTATATGTATTCACGCCTGAGCCCTGCATCATGCGGTAGTTGGCAGGTATTCCCCAAGGGGAGTAGACGAAAGTCACCATATGGAAGGTTTCAGGAGAATTCGAGCAAAAATCAAAGAAGCGCTCTGCATCCTGAACGTTCGTTACGGGATCGGGCTTAAAGGCATGAATCATATCCGGGAATTTGACCGCATCGCGAATGAAGAAGATCTTCAGATTGTTGCCGACCAAATCCCAGTTGCCGTCTTCCGTATAAAATTTAACGGCGAAACCGCGCGGATCCCGCAGTGTTTCCGGAGAATGTCCGCCGTGAATGACTGTGGAGAAGCGGACGAATACAGGGGTACGTTTGCCTTTTTCCTGAAACAGTTTAGCTCGGGTATATTTGGACACAGGCTCATTGCCTACGGTGCCGTATGCCTCAAAGTAGCCATGTGCTCCCGCGCCGCGAGCATGAACCACCCTTTCCGGAACGCGCTCTCTGTCGAAGTGACTGATCTTTTCAATGAAATCGTAGTTTTCTAGCGTGGCTGGCCCGCGATTCCCGACGGTTCGCAAATTTTGGTTGTTCGTAACGGGGTGTCCTTGCCGGTTCGTCAGTGTATTTTCTTGTTCGGTGGTCAATGGTTTCACTCCTTGAAGATAGCTTTCATTTTCTGACGTTATATTTTCCAACATCCGTATAAATATTCAAGTTCTATGGACATTTTCAAATCGATAGGGAGAGTCTCGCTAGACCCCTGTGTATGGGCAACTCTCTTTATAAACAGAACTAATAGATCCTATAAGAACTTTCTCATTGACCCCTTATGCAGGCTGTGATAGTTTTAGTACAATGGATTAATTAGATAAGAATACTAGGAATTAAGAACATTGCATCTTACGCGAGGTGGATATTGTTGGAACTTCAAGTCACGAACAGTCCTTTTAATCAGGAGCAGGTTGAACTGCTAAATCGCCTAATTCCTACGCTGTCTGAACCGCAGCGTATTTGGTTAAGCGGATATTTGTCGGCGCTTCAGGGAGCCGTCTCCGCAGCGGGTACAGCACAGCCTACAGCAGGTGCCGTATCGAATGCGCCAGCTGTTTCCAAAGAGGTAACGATCCTGTTCGGATCGCAAACCGGTAATTGTCATGGACTGGCTAAAAAAATGTCTAAACAGCTTGAAGAGCAGGGCTTCCAAGTGAACGTTTCTGCGATGAGCGACTTCAAAGCGAACGGATTGAAAAAGGTTCAGAATTTGCTTGTCATTATAAGCACACACGGGGAAGGAGATCCGCCGGATAACGCGATTTCATTCCACGAGTTCATTCACAGCAAGAGAGCGCCTCAGCTTGAGGGCACGAATTTCTCTGTGTTGGCTTTGGGAGATACGTCGTACGAATTTTTCTGTCAGACGGGGAAAGATTTCGATAAGCGATTGGAAGAGCTGGGCGGCAAACGTATTGCGCCTCGTGTCGATTGCGACGTCGATTTTGACGAGCCGGCAGCGGAATGGATGGCAAGTGTACTGAACGCTTTAAACGAAGCATCTTCTGCTGGTGCAGGTGCCGCGGTCGTGAGTGCCGCAGGTACGGTGGCAGCCGTCGGTGCCGAATCGGAATATTCTCGCACGAATCCGTTTATGGCGGAAGTGCTGGAAAATTTGAACTTGAACGGCCGAGGTTCGGATCGCGAAACACGTCATTTGGAGCTTTCACTCGAAGGATCCAATTTGCAGTATGAGCCTGGCGACAGCTTAGGAATTTATCCGGAAAACCACCCTCGACTCGTGGAAGAGTTGATTGAAGCGATGGGTTGGAACGGAGATAGTCCGGTTGTGATCAACAAAAACGGAGAAGAACGTCCGCTCGGAGAAGCACTGCTTCGCCATTTTGAAATTACGGTGTTGACGAAATCTTTAATAGAGAAGATCGCGACGATCACACTGAATAACGAGCTTACGAAGCTTCTTGAGAACGAACAGGAGCTGAGAAGCTATTTGAACGAACGAGATCTGCTCGACTTGGTGCAGGATTATTCGCTCAAAGGTATGTCTGCTCGCGAGTTTATCCCGCTGCTAAGAAAGATGCCTGCTCGTCTATACTCGATTTCCAGCAGTCCAACGGCGTTCCCGGACGAGGTGCATTTGACGGTGCGTACGGTACGTTACGAGTCGCACGGTCGTCAGCGCTACGGTGTTTGCTCGGTACAGCTGGCAGAACGAATCGAATCGGGCGACAAGCTCCCGGTATATATTCAGCATAATCCGAATTTCAAGCTTCCGGAAAATCCAGACGCTCCGATCATTATGATCGGGCCAGGTACAGGTGTTGCTCCTTTCAGAGCGTTCCTGGGTGAACGGGAAGAGAACGGTGCGGAAGGGAAATCCTGGTTGTTCTACGGCGATCAGCATTTTTCGACGGACTTCTTGTATCAGGTGGAATGGCAGCGCTGGCTGAAAGACGGCGTGTTGACACGTATGGACGTGGCATTCTCACGTGATACGGATCAGAAGGTGTATGTACAGCATCGGATGCTTGAGAACAGCAAGGAGCTGTATGCTTGGCTGCAGGAAGGCGCATATGTCTATGTTTGCGGCGATGAAAAACGAATGGCTCATGATGTGCATCACGCACTCGAAACCATTATTCAGCAAGAAGGCGGCTTCAGCGCGGATGAAGCGGCAGAATATATAGCTCGTATGCAGCAGCAAAAACGTTATCAACGGGACGTTTATTAATACGTAAAGTCCCACCGATTACGAGAGGAGAAAAACGAACATGTCGGAAAACAATTTACTTTCTCCCAATAGTGCGCCTCACAGCGATGTCGAGGATATTAAACGCAGAAGTAACTATTTGCGGGGGAATCTGAAAGAAGTATTAGAAGATCGTATTACCGGTTCGATCCCCGAGGATGAGAACCGACTGATGAAGTTTCACGGCAGCTACATGCAGGATGATCGGGATTTACGGAATGAAAGAGCCAAGTCCAAGCTCGAACCGGCATACCAATTCATGCTGCGGGTTCGTGCTGCAGGGGGTGTCGTCACACCGGATCAATGGCTCATGATGGACCGCGTTGCCCAGAAATATGCGAATGGTTCGATTCGCTTAACGACGCGCCAGTCGTTCCAATTGCACGGCATCATCAAATGGAATATGAAGAATACGATTCAGGAAGTGCACGAATCGATGCTCAGCACACTGGCAGCGTGCGGGGACGTAAACCGTAACGTGATGTGCAACCCGAATCCGTATCAATCTGACATTCACGCAGAAGTGTACGAATGGGCACAACAGGTGAGCCAACACTTGGATCCGCGTACGAGAGCGTATCATGAAATTTGGCTGGACGGCGAGAAAGTCGTTGACAGCCGTGACGAGCAGGTAGAAGAGGAGCCGATTTACGGTCCGGTGTACCTGCCTCGTAAATTCAAAATTGGAATCGCGGTTCCACCGACCAACGATGTCGATGTATTCTCTCAAGATTTAGGATTTATTGCGATCGTTGAAGATGGAAAGCTGAAGGGCTTTAACGTATCGGTCGGCGGGGGAATGGGGATGACCCATGGCGATCCGAAGACATATCCGCAGATCGGGCAAGTGATCGGCTTCTGCACACCGGAGCAGCTTGTTGATGTAGCGGAGAAAACCGTGACCATTCAAAGAGATTACGGCGACCGTTCCGTACGGAAGCATGCCCGTTTCAAATATACGATTGACGACCGAGGCATCGAATGGTTCATTCAGGAGCTGAGTCATCGACTAGGATGGCAGCTTCAGGAAGCTCGGCCTTACCAATTCGAGCATAATGGCGATCGTTACGGCTGGGTGAAAGGAAGTAACGGCAAATGGCATTTCACCCTCTTCGTTCAAAACGGCCGTGTGAAGGATTGGGAAGACTACCGTCTCATGACGGGGCTTCGGGAAATTGCGAAAGTGCATTCCGGAGATTTCCGTTTGACGCCGAACCAGAACCTGATTGTTGCCAATGTCAGCAGTCAGAAAAAGAAAAAAATCGAACAGTTGATCAGCGAGTTCGGTTTGACCGATGGGTTCCGTTATTCGGCACTGCGCAGAAATTCGATGGCATGCGTGGCGCTGCCGACATGTGGATTGGCGATGGCGGAATCAGAGCGTTATTTCCCGTCACTGCTTGATAAGATCGAACCGATGCTGGATGAAGCGGGACTGCGCGATGAAGAGATCGTGATCCGTATGACGGGCTGTCCGAACGGCTGTGCCAGACCTGCTCTGGCGGAGATCGCCTTCATCGGTAAAGCGCCTGGTAAATATAACATGTACCTGGGCGGCGGTTTCGCTGGAGAGCGCTTGAATAAGCTGTACAAAGAAAACATTGGCGAAGATGAGATTTTGGCTTCACTCAAGCCAATCATTTCGCAATATGCGAAGGAACGCAACGAAGGGGAGCATTTCGGTGATTTTGTAATCCGTGCCGGATATGTTAAAGAAGTTCGTTCCGGTCAAGATTTCCACGCTTAATATGGTTGAGGCAGCCGATCGTGATATGCTCCCCTCAAAGTAGACACCTGAAATAACAAAATTCAGGACTACACTGAGGGGAGCATATCATCGCAGGCTGCCTTTTTGATTTTTATTCCGAGCCGAAGTCCCAATTCGGATACACATAGGGCTCTTTCGGTGCTTCTGTCTTTTCAATCGATTTCACATCGAGCTTCATAATTTCCGCCTCATTGAATACGGTTTTGCTTAAACTTCCTTTCACCTTAACCCACTGGTCGTCCGGCCAAGCTTCAGCACCGACAAATTCTGCGAATACGCCGTAAGGTTCAGCGTCGGCGGAGCAGCAGGTCATGGCAAAACGGCCGATTGCGAATTGATGGGGTTCCATCGGCTCCATGCGGTAAATAAAGCCGGTTATTTCAATCGGTTTGCCAATGAACGCGTCTAAGTATAGATGTAAGGTCGTCAATATTTCAGTAAAGCTCTTTTCCTCAACGAGGATAGTTTCATCGTCATAGACCGATCTCGCATATTTCGCAAAGCTCTCTGTTGCTGGTGAAGAAGGGAAGAGCTCCTCTAAGGAGTCGGAAGAGGCGGCGTTACCTTGTTTCACAGACTCGCTGTTTTCTTTCATACTTCCAGATTCCATTTCTGAGTTCGGCGCAATGGCTTGATTCGTCTGTTGTAGATCAGTGGTTTCGGTTTGGTTGATTCCACTGGATTCATGAGGAGACACCTCATCTTTCACATCTGCAGGTGTTTGCTTTGGTTTGCCGGCATCCTTCTCCTGTATGACCTCATGGCTTAACGACGGATTGGAAGCGATCGTTGTAAGGCGCATCCCTTTTTGATCCGCCATGGCACTTCCCAGCACCGTATTCGGGAGCAAGGTGCCCAGCAGCAGCGGCAGCGCGAACAAGACATACATGAAGACGCTTTTCAGCGGGAAGCCGGAAGGGATATGCTCGCAGCCGCAATCGTGCTGAAGCGTTGTGCGATTCGATTGATGCAGCTTGTAGGCCTGATACAATTGCCCTGCTGCCAGTATATACAGCAGCAGAGCAGAGAGCTTTACATAAAGTGCCATCCGCGGGGCGATGTAATAAGAGAGCTGATCCGTTCTCACTAAAAATAAAATAAATAGTGAAAACCCGATCAGCAGCACGCCTCGGAGCAGATGATGAGCGATTCGTGTCATATACATTTCTCCTTTTATAAAAATAGATATTCCGCAAGCATCGATCCTAGCAGTACAAGGAAGAGTACGACAGCTGACAATATGGCGACGAAACGAGTACGAAAGACAGAGAGCAGCACGATCGTATTTTTCAAATCGAGCATCGGTCCGAATACGAGAAAGGTGAGCAGTGAACCGGTTGAAAACGTTCCGATGAACGAAGAGGCGATGAACGCATCCGATGTGGAGCAAATTGAGAGCAGGTAAGCGAATCCGGCCATAAATAAATGGGAGCTCATCCCTTCACCTATGGTGATCCAAAACTCTCTGGAGACGAATACTTGGAATACTGCGGTCAATAAGCAGCCGATCAACAGATATTTGCCCATCTCGAAAAATTCCTCTGACATGTGACCGACTGCTTTGGCCAAACGGCTGCTGCGATATGTATTCGTGGTGTATTGCTGTGCCTCATGATGAGGATGCAAATATGCAGCATCATTCACTCTTGCGCTCCGAAGCGGATTCGTTCGCATCCAACGGGCGGCGATCAATCCGACGATAATCGCGACCATAAAGCCCAGCGCCATCCGCAGCCATAAGATTTCCGGTACTTGGCGAAAGGCAAGAGCCGTAGATCCGAAGACAACAGGGTTGACGATCGGCCCGGCCAGTATGTATACAATTCCGATATACAGCGGCAACCCTTTCTGGACAAGCCTGCGAACAACGGGAATCATTCCGCATTCGCATAAGGGAAATAGGATGCCCATCAAACCCCCGACCAGCACGCCGACGAAGGGCGAATTTGGGATCATTTTACGAATCCAACGATCCGGAACGAACTCCTGCAGCAAGGAGGACACTAAGACGCCAATTAAAATGAAAGGGATCGCCTCAAGTACAATGCTCAAAAAGACGGTTTTGAAGTTTTGTACATCCGTATACGTGATTGTAAGTTGTAAGGAGTTTAGATTTGCAAATATCGTGTATAAAATCCATAGACTGAGAATGGAAAGGATAAGCCAGGTCCATCGGTTCAAGGTTTGAGGCATAAACGACAATCCTCCTGAGTGGTCTTTTGTCCCTAATTAATAGAAATAATTACGATTAATATATCATAGGCTGTACAATCCAGAAAATAGGACCAATTGATCAAAGAAGTTTCAAGAATTTGGGGGCAGCCTTGTTTTCTTGCCAATATTATAAACGCACGAGTTTGTGGATGATGAATCCGGATTCGCACGTGCTTGCAGCAAATGGAAACTTTATACCATATCGTAACGTCTAATTCTATGAAGAACGAAGGAAATGGAGGAGAAGATCATGAAGACAGCAGTTTTGTTCGGAGATTCGATCACGGCTGGCGCCCTCGTTCAGGAAAATGAGAGGTACATGGTTCATTTGGAAAAAGCATTTCCGGATATTCAATTTGTGAATAAGGGCGTGCCGGGTCATACCAGCAGCCAGGGAAGAGAGCGCTTCGAGACCGATGTGATGGAACTTTCACCTGATCTGTGCGTCATCTTTTTCGGGATGAATGACACCGCCTGTGATGCAGGAGTCAATATGCCGAAAGTGACGCCTGAGCAGTATGAAGCGAATCTTCAGCATTTTGTTTCTTCGCTTCAATCGATCGGCTGCAGGATCGTCCTTTGTACGATTTTTCATGTCATCGAGGGAGACGAACAGTCTTATTACTACAGTCGGCATCCAAAAGAGAATTTTGTCAATCCGCCGGGCATTAACGGTTGGCTTGATCTGTATTCAGAAATTGTCAAAAGGGCAGCGGAGCAATATGGAACGGAGCTCGCAGATTTGAATGAGTCGTTCAAGGAATATATCCGTGACGGCGGTAGGCAGGAGGATCTTCTCATCAGTTTGGAGAATGGAGGAATAGATGATGGCGTGCATCCAACTCCGAAAGGGCACGTCCGCATTGCGCATGAAATCAGCAAACCGCTCAGAAAGTTGATCTAGAGGTTAGCGTCATCGAAAAGGCCGGTCCCTTTCGGAACCGGCCTTTCGTGTATGGTGTGTAGACCGTCTTTCTTCCGATTTGTTTGAAATTCGAGATTATGTTTCAATTCGGTGCCAATCTATTGATGCATTTTCCGGATAAAGCTGAGTCTATTCGGAAAATGAATTGAGATGAACATAATGGGCTATGTCATATCGAATACATAGGAATACACGGCAAAAGAGTAGAGATTGGGAGGGTGACTGTGATTAGGCCAAACGAAACAGAGCATTACGGATCCGTTAGGACTTCGATAGAGGAAGTATATCGTATCTATAAGCCGCTCCTTTTTCCCGTTGCTTACCGAATGCTCGGTTCTGTGTCTGATGCAGAGGATATCATTCAAGATGTGTTTGTGTCACTGCCATTGCAAGATTTGGAACAGATCGATCATCTGAAAAACTATTTGGTCAAAATGGTCGTCAACCGCTGTCTTAACGACTTAAAGTCTGCACGAAAAAGACGGGAAGCGTATGTCGGCCCTTGGTTGCCAGAACCGCTTTTTACAGGTATCGCGATAAATGAGCCGTTGGAACGAGTCGTACAGGAAGAAGATTTGACGTATGCCTTCTTAGTGCTTCTGCAGGAATTATCGCCGTTGGAAAGAGCTGTATTCGTGCTTCGGGAAGTGTTGGGTTACGAATATCATGAGACGGCTGAGATGCTTCATAAAACGGAAGCCAACTGTCGTAAAATCTACAGCAGGGCGAAGGGGAAGCTTAAGCCGTATGCAGCAGAACGAAGAGATGAGTTGAAAGATACGTCGCATTTGGTCAATACGTTTCTTCATGCCGTACAAACGGGAAGTTTCGATGCTTTCATTCGGCTTCTGACCGATGATGCCGTACTGATGTCGGACGGCGGCGGGAAAAGAAGAGCGGCGCTTCGTCCGATCTTGGGCAAGCATCGCATTCGTGCTTTTTGGGAAGGGCTGCTGTCAAAGGGCGCACTGGCAGGAGAGTGGGTGCCAATCTACCTCAATGGACAGCCGGGTGCTGCGTTGTTTGTCGACGGATCGCTTTCGAAGACGATTTGTTTTGCGAAGCAGAACTGTCATCTGGCCCATCGAATGTTTATTATTTTGAATCCAGATAAATTAAAGGCGCTTCCATCCCGTCTTTAATGTCACAAATCCATAGGCTATTTTGTCTTCATAAGTGTAATCCTAATTCAATGGTATGGAGGAGATGGAAGATGGAAGTACGCGTAAATCATGCGAAGGTGAATCCAGATGCCTATCAAACAATGAGAAAGCTGGAGGATTTCATCAGTAAGAGCGGGCTTGATCGCACGTTGTATGAATTGATTAAGATTAGGGCTTCCCAATTGAATGGGTGTGCATTTTGCCTGAATATGCATATCAAGGAATTGCGGAGCATGGGAGAGAAGCCGCAGCGCATCGATCTGATCTCTGTTTGGCGGGAGGCCCCGGTTTATACTGAGAAAGAGAAAGCGGCTCTGGAGCTGACGGAAGCAGTCACGCTGATTTCGGAACGAGGCGTTCCCGATGATCTGTACAGACGTGTAAGGGAACATTTTGACGAGAGTGCATATGTCACGCTGATTATGGCGATGAACACCATTAACGCTTGGAACCATCTGGCGATTTCTACCGGCATGTTTCCTGTGGCAGATGCTTAAGCAGGCTTCACTCAAGGGGAGATAGGAGTAAGATGAAGAATATATTGAATCGATTCAACGCTATGCTGCTCCCTTTTTTGTGTGTATGGTAAGTTCTACTCCCTTGAAAAAAGGGAGTTTTTCATATCCTCCCAAGTTAAAGGGGCCTGCGGTAGAATAAAAACATGGATCATGGGCTATCGTAAAGTTGGAATGGAGAAAGCTATACCGCTTTCTTAACAAAGGAGGTAGTGCATGAACAAAGATCAAAAGGTCGGTCCGGACATTCATACGCATCAAGCCGGTGCCGTGGATTCTCATAAGACGATTGTACGTAATGAGACCGCACAGATTGAAGAAGCGACGCATGGTCATGGAATTTATGATGAAGAGTATGAAGAACATACATAAGAAATAAGAGCAGGGATTAATAGGGAGCCCCCGAGCATATCCAAATCGGATATGTATGGGAGGCTTCTTCTTTGTTGTGATAACGATGAGGTGCTGCCTTGCATTGGCCATGAATAGGAAAATTGTGAACTGCCTTTTACTTGAATCGAGTGCGCACTTATCGGCACGACTCGCACAAAGTGAAATCGATGTTGTAAGTTCGTATAATTGGTGACGTTTTCTATGCGATCGTTGCGCCGCATTTCCATTTGATATATGTTAATGATAGATACGTTTAGACGTTTAATAGAATGGAGAATTTGCAATGTACCGCAATTTAGAAGAATGCGTCATCGATTTAGAGAGGAACGGACATCTAGTGCGCGTCCGAGAGGAAGTGGACCCTTATTTAGAAATGGCCGCGATCCATTTAAAGGTGTTTGAAGCCGGCGGTCCTGCGCTGCTTTTTGAACGAGTGAGGGGCTCTAAATATCGGGCGGTTTCGAATTTATTCGGCACGGTCGATCGCAGCAAGTTTATTTTTCGCAAGACGTGGGATGCGGTTCAGAATGTGATCGCACTGCGAAATAATCCGATGGCCGCCCTGAAGCATCCTTTTAACAATATCGGTGCCGGGTTCTCGGCTCTCAAGGCATTGCCGAAGAAATCTTCTGCCAGCGGACCGGTTACACAGCATGAAATTCAAATATCGGACCTGCCGCTCATTCAGCACTGGCCGATGGATGGAGGGGCTTTCGTTACGCTTCCGCAAGTGTATTCAGAGGATCCGGAAAAGCCGGGAATCATGAATTCGAATTTGGGCATGTATCGTGTTCAGCTCAGCGGCAATGATTACGAGCTCAATCAGGAGGTCGGCCTGCATTATCAGATTCACCGCGGGATAGGCGTTCATCAAGCGAAGGCAGTGAAGCAGGGGGACCCGCTGAAGGTCAGCATTTTTGTTGGTGGACCGCCGGCACATACATTGTCCGCAGTCATGCCGCTGCCTGAGGGACTGAGCGAAGTGCTTTTCGCCGGTATGCTGGCTGGACACCGTTTTCGCTACAGTTACATAGACGGCTATTGCATTAGCCGTGATGCAGACTTTGTCATTACTGGGGAAATCCATCCCGGTGACACCAAGCCAGAGGGCCCCTTCGGCGACCATCTCGGCTATTACAGCTTGACGCATGAGTTTCCGGTTATGAAAATCCATAAAGTGTATGCCAAGCCGAACGCCATCTGGCCTTTTACCGTCGTCGGAAGACCTCCGCAGGAAGACACCGCTTTTGGTGAATTAATTCATGAGTTGACGGGTGATGCGGTGAAGCAGGAGGTACCGGGTGTCAAAGAGGTGCATGCGGTCGACGCTGCAGGAGTTCATCCACTGCTTCTGGCGATTGGGAGTGAGCGCTATACGCCATATCAGAAGGTGAAGCAGCCAGCCGAGCTGCTGACGATCGCGAATCGCATTTTAGGAACCGGACAATTAAGCTTGGCGAAATATTTATTTATTACGGCGGAAGATGGACAAGCTCTCAGTACACATAGGGAAATCGAATTCTTTAGTTATATGTTGGAAAGAATTGATTTGCGGCGTGATTTGCATTTCTACACGAATACGACGATCGATACGTTGGACTATTCCGGTACAGGCTTGAACAGCGGCAGTAAAGTAGTGTTTGCAGCATATGGCGACAAGAAGCGGGACTTGTGCACGGAGGTCCCTGAGGCTTTAAAAGGGATTCGAGGCTATGAGGCTGTTCATCTGGCATTGCCTGGCGTCGTTGCGATGAAGGCACCTGCATTTACCGATTATGCGCAAGTCCAGAAGGAAATGGAAGAACTATGCGGTGTTTTGCAGGCGAAAGGAACCGTCCAAAGCTGTCCGATCATCGTTCTCTGTGATGACAGTGAATTTGTCAGTGCTTCTCTAAGCAACTTCGTATGGGTGACATTTACTCGCAGCAATCCTTCTCACGATATGTACGGCGTTAACAGTGTTACTGAGCATAAGCATTGGGGCTGCGATCAAGTGATTATCGACGCACGGACGAAGCCGCATCAGGCACCGCCGCTCATCCCCGATCCGACAGTAGAGAAGAATATGGAGCGATTGTTTGCAAAGGGCGGGAGTCTCAGCGGGATTCAGATTTAATTAGCAATAACATTCATCCTATTTTGATCATATCAAACAAGAGTTTGTACCAAGGCCGCGTGAATCGCGGCCCTCATTTTCAAGAAGCTGCCGAATCCCTGGCTGGATTGTTAACGCAAGCAGAGTACCGAGTGCTGGCTGGAATGGATCACTCTGTTGTAATGATGGCTTCTGAAGTTGTGGAGCAGGCTATCGTTCAATTTGATTCATTGGAAAGCAAGCAAAAAGGAGCCTAATGACATAGAGCTGTAAGCGACTTGGTGATCGTGTTCAACCGTATCGTGAAGTGAGAGGAATTCTGTTTTCCAATTAAGGATTCCTCTTTTTTGATTGGCGTCATCAAACAACCTCTAGACGTAAAGGGAAGGCTTATCAAAGCCGTTTGCTATGAAAGCTTGGGAGACAAACAATGCATTGTCATAAAAGAGTATCGATACAGTCACGGGGTTTATGTATAATGTAGACGATTGGAAAAAGTGGAAATCTAAGATCGAATCTATTATGCGGGCTGGAACTATCTGTGCCAAGATTAAGCGAGTAGGTTTGAAATAGAGGAATACAAGGAACTCCAAAGTGAATGATGCGGCACCTCGATCTTGGATCCGTGGAGGGATTTATGAAGACGCCTAAAGATCAGCATTATGACGAACTGCTTATTTTGAAAACGATTGCTGAAACATTGAACCAGAGTAATGATATGGAGCAGATGCTGCAAAAGACTTTGATGAAGCTGCTGGAATTGACGCAAATGCAGACAGGATGGATATTTTTACTTCAAAAGGAATCGGTTTATGAGCTGTCAGCAGATCATCGGCTGCCGCCCGCATTATCTCGGGATGACAAGAATCCAATGCGCTGCAGCGATTGTCTATGCCAACGCCTATATGTAACCGGCGGTCTCAATCAAGCCGTTACGATCATTGAATGCGAAAGGCTGTATAACGCCATCACCCAATGTACGGGAGAGACACATAATTTGACTCATCATGCGACGACGCCAATTACAGTGAGGGGAGAACGGCTTGGATTGTTGAATGTCGGTTCGCCAGGGAAGGAACATTTCAGCAAAGAGGAGCTGACATTACTAGAATCTGTTGCTTATCAGCTCGGAACTGCGATCGAGCGGGTTCGATTATATGAACAGAAGGAAAAACAGGCGGTTGACGATATTTCCCGATTTATCATCAATTATTATACGATTGGAACGAAGTGACGAGAAAGCTATGGAAAATCAATGATATGGATACGCTGCTGTCTTCCGCTGTTCGATGGATTGGGGAACAATTTGGTTGGCCGAGGGTGGATGCCTTACTCAAGGAAGATTCAGAGCTTAAACTTAGAGCGAGATACACTCAAGGACAGGGGACGCTGGTTGACGAAACCATGCCTCTCGAAGATGAATTCAAAAATGTGATTGAACACATATGCAGTGAGTTTAAAGCAAGTGCGATGTCTTCTGCTTCGGGACATTCGGTTGTCCTTCCTCTGAAAATGTCGGAAATGGGTGTGCTTTGGATCAAGAGAGAGACGCAACCATTTAGTGAGTTAGAGGTCGAAATTTTAGAAATCATGACGGATCATATATCACTAGCAATGGAGAAAATTCGCCTGTACGAAGAGTGGCAGCTTCTACTATTGGCGGAAGAACGGAATCGATTGGCAAGAGACTTACATGATTCCGTCAATCAGAAGTTGTTTTCACTATCTTTAATGGCCCGGGGAATATGGGAGATTTCAAAGGAGGACCGGAAGGAGACGGCTGACGCAGTACAGGAGATCGGACAACTGGCACAAGAAGCGCTGACGGAAATGCGGTCTCTCATCTGGCAGCTACGTCCTTATCGAACCGAGCAAGGCATCGTGGTGTCCTTGAAGACTTATGCAGAGAAGATCGGACTGATTCTGACCGTGATAGCGGATGAGCAGCCCACGATAGGTGTCGATATGGAGGAGGGACTCTGGCGCATTGCACAGGAAGGACTAAATAATATCCGTAAGCATTCGGGCACGCGCCGCGCTTGGATTCGGTTTGAAGAAAACGAAAGTTGGCTTGTTATGAAGATTTCCGATCAAGGCCGAGGTTTCAATGTGAATGAATCCGCAAGCAACACGTCCATCGGGATCACAAGCATGAAAGAACGTGTCGCAGAGCTTGGCGGCATGTTTCAAATCCAAAGCGAAATCGGTTCAGGTACGGTCATTACTGTAACGCTGCCGGTTCAGAAAGGAGGTCATTTGCGGACTGATGAAGATTAAGGTGCTGATTGTTGACGATCACCTTGTAGTACTGAGGGGACTTAGGTTCTTCCTGCAAACTCAGCCTGGAATTGATATTGTCGGCCAAGCTTTGAACGGCCTTGAGGCGCTGCAGATGGTGGAGCAGCTGAAGCCGGAAGTCGTTTTGATGGATATTCGTATGCCGGTCATGGATGGAATCGAGGCGACGAAACGGATTACCGAGCATTTTCCTGACGTGAAGGTCATCATATTGACGAGCTTCTCTGACCAGGATTTAGTGCTGCCCGCATTGAAAGCCGGAGCGGCTGCGTATCAGCTTAAGGATGTGAAACCGGAAGTTTTATCGGAGACGATTAAAGCCGCGATCGACGGAAATCGCACACTGCATCCGGAAGTGACGAACCAATTGGTTAGCCATGTCACCTTCGAGCCAGCCGCAGAGAGTGATATATCGATATTAACCGCCAAAGAACGGGAAGTGCTTGAGCTCATTACGGAAGGACGCAGCAACAAGGAAATCGCACAGCAATTATTGATTGCGGAGAAGACAGTGAAAACGCATGTCACACATATTTTCGCCAAAATTAATGTTCAAGATCGAACGCAAGCTGCTTTGCATGCGATGAAGCATAATTGGTTCCGATGAAGCGCGGATCAACACAGGGCTTTCAATCGGCGTCAGCATATCGGGTCTACTCGAGGTCTTACCTGAGGTCTTATTTGAGGGTAAGACCTTTTTTGTATTCCTTTTTCTGACAACCGCCGGACGAGAATAAATGTGCTTTTCGTTACAATGAATGGTGTAGACGCGCAGAAGTGCTAGCATACCGTTCTGCACTCAATAAATCATCGACAGGAGTGAATGATTATGACGATCTTAGTAACAGGAGCTTCCGGTAAGGTGGGCCGTCACCTCGTTCAGCTTCTTCTAGAAGCTGGAGAACATGTCCGAGTGCTGACTCGGAACACAGATTCAGGCAGATTTCCGGAAAGTGTAGACGTTGTTGCAGGAGATTTGACTGAACCGTCGACACTGGAATCCGCATTTCAAGGTATTCGGGCAGCACATCTTATCACCAGCGCTAACGGACATATACCGCTGCAAAACGGAAAGGACATTGCGGCAGTAGCGGAAAAGGCGGGTGTGCAGAGAGTTACCGTCATGTGGAACGGTGAGATCGGATCAGTTGATAAGGCGGTGATGGCGAGCGGGATGGAATGGACGCTGCTGCAGCCCGTTGAATTCATGTCCAATGCATTGGAATGGGCGGAATCGATCCGCTTCGAAGACGCCGTGCGCGATCTTCAGGGAAAAGGCTTAAGTGCGGCAGTTCATGAGAAGGATATTGCGGCTGTGGCAGCAGTTGCGCTGACCGAGGACGGACATGCGGGAAAATCCTATGTGTTAACGGGACCTGAAGCACTGTCTGTACAGAATAAAGTGGATGCGATCAGCAAAGCACTTGGACGGAACATTCGGTTGATCGAGCATTCGAGGGAACAAGAAAAGGAACGAATGAGACAGATGGGGGTTCAAGAGGAAGTTATCGATTATGTGATCGATTGGCATCTTCACCCCCCGAAAATCTCGTACACCGTGAGTCCGGCTGTTCAAGAGGTGACCGGCCGTTCTGCGAGAACATTTGTGCAGTGGGTCGCGGAGCATATGAAGGATTTTCGATAAGCTTGTACCATATATTTTTCATATATCCTAGTATAAACATGAAATTGGGCCGTAACAACGGTCGACATGTACAGTGCCTAAAGCCAAGGCTCCTTGTACGGAAAGCGTTCCCGATGAACCATGCTGCAGATGAGCATTGCGAAGTGGTAACGGAGCATGACAGAGGGAAAGCCGTACTAAAATAAACTAGAAAGTAGGATAGGACAATGAATCTATTAAATATTGGTATTGTATTAGGAAGCAGCAGGCAGGGTCGATTGAGTCCGCAAGTTGGGGAATGGATCAAGAAGGTCGCAGACACGAGAGGGGACGCTCGTTATGAGATCGTCGATATCGCAGAATATAAGCTGCCTTTTTACGGCGAAGGCACGGGCAGCGAACCAGGACTTCGGGCTTGGCAGCAGAAGGTGAATGAAATGGACGGTTACGTGTTTGTCGTGCAGGAATACAATCACAGCATTACCGCTGTATTAAAGAACGCACTGGACTCCGCTTATAAGGAATGGAACAACAAAGCCGCTGGGATCGTCAGCTATGGTTCCACCGGGGGAGCACGTGCGGCAGAGCATCTTCGCGGGATTCTTGGTGAGTTGTTAGTGGCTGATGTACGTACACATCCAACGCTCTCTATTTTTACAGACTTCGAGAACTACTCGGTATTTAAACCAGCCGAGCTGCATGAGAAAAACGTGAACGGCATGCTGGATCAGGTCGTTGCATGGAGCGGAGCGCTAAAGGCAGTACGAAAATAACTAAGTACGAGCAAGTGAATCCACACCTTATGGTTGGATTTATGTCTGGGCCGCTGCTTCAGCGGCTTTTTAAGTTTCGGAGAAACGAATGAATTCATCAGGATACGTGATCTCTACAGTGTAACAATTTCAGGCCTTTATTCCATATTAAACCTATGTTATAGTAAGATTATTGAATAAGAAAGGGTGACCTTGAGCCAATGATCTACTAATCCTATCCACATGTTTGAAAATCTGTTTACGGTTTTCGGGATAGGGTTAAGTATGGGCTTTTATATCGCTAACTGCAGTTCGGTCGGCTGATACATCATCCGATTTGGCGTGCTTGTTTACGCGTATACCGCCTCCTATCCGTTAACCGGGAAGGAGGTTTTTTTGCGCATGCTGGATTAAATTCTGACTTCGAGTCATTCGCTAAGTACAGATCAATCAAAATGACACGTGATACAGATGTAGAGGAGGATGCAAAGTTGAAAAGAACAATCATGGAGTACAAGGTTCCATTTACGAATGGGAGGCCCTACGGCATTACAGTGGGGGCTGCAGGAGACATTTGGTTTACGGATTATGCGGGAAACCGCATCGCAAGAATGACTGCCGCAGGACATGTGGATGCTTGGCCGGTTCCAACCAAAGATGCAGGCGTGATGTCGATCTTATCTGATCATCAGGGGGAGATTTGGTTTACAGCGTATCAGGCGAATCAAATCGGACGAATGACTTGCAGCGGAACCTTCGATCTATATGAACTGCCTACGGCAAATTCATCTCCTTATGGAATCACTGAAGGGCCGGATGGCGAGATATGGTTCACTGAACTCACCGGAGGAAGGATCGGCAAAATCAATCGTGAAGGTGAAATTACAGAATATGCTCTGCCTGATTCGGATTGCTATCCATCATACATTGCTGCTGGACCGGATGACGCACTCTGGTTTACAGAAAATCAAGCCAATCGAATCGGTCGAATGACAGTGGATGGACAATATGCGGCGTATGAGATTCCTACGCCTCGATCAGGGCCTGTGGGGATTACAAGGGGACCCGATGAAGCGATGTGGTTCGTAGAAATCATGGGGAATCACATTGGAAGGATTACGACAGCTGGTGAAATCAACGAATACGCCATTCCTACTTCTAATGCGCGACCTCATGCGATTGCTTGTGGAATAGACGGTGAATTGTGGTTTACCGAATGGGGAGGAAATCAGATCGGCTGCATCACGACCGAAGGGGAGTTTGCAGAGTACCCGATCTCTACGCCCAATGCAGAGCCTCACGGAATTCTGTGAGTCCGGAAGGAGTAGTATGGTTCGCCGAAGAGTGCAACCAGATCGGCCGGTTATGCAAGTAGATCTGTGATGTAGTGCCGAGATCCATTCAATCGAAGCGGACCATAGATCAACAGGGTTATCGTAGATTGCATGATGATGAGTAAATAAGCAAAGACAAGTGCGAATTTCTCGGTAGAACGGAAGAAAAAAATATTAATTGAAATCAGTTAGGTGGAATTCGAAATGAAGCATACAGGAGACCGAGGTGTTTTCCTCATTACAGGTGTGATGGCATCAGGTAAATCGACTGTTGCACAGCAATTCGCTGAAAAATTGAACAGAGGCGTACATTTAAGAGGGGATACGTTCCGTAAAATGATTGTGAGCGGCAGAGAAGAGATGGTGCCAGGTGCTAGCGATGAAGCTCTCCGGCAGCTCCGCCTCAGGTACCAGATCGCGTCATCTGCCGCAGATACTTACTTTGATGCAGGATTTAATGTCGTTCTGCAGGACGTCATGATCGGAACCATGCTGCAGGACGTAATCCACATGATACGCAGCAGGCCGCTGTATGTCATTGTGCTGACACCGAGCCGGGAGGCGGTTGCCAAAAGGGAAGCGGAACGCCCGAAGAAAGGTTACGGCATCTGGACGATTGCAGATCTGGACGATCAGCTTCGTCATGGAACACCGAAGATTGGAATGTGGATAGATACCACGGAACAGACGCCGGAGGAAACAGTGGAACAGATATGGAATTGCGTATGGACCGAGGGGCGCATATGAATCGTCACAAGTAAATAAGGACGCAGAATATTCAGCATGCAGCTGACGTTGTCCATGAGGGATAGAGGCTTCTTGTCAAGTCATAGTCATAAGTGATGGATGTAATCCATTCGAAGATGGAGGGGTTTTTGTGGATCCTAGGTTTCCGATAGGGCAATTTTCTTGTCCAACTGAAGTGAAAAGAGAAGACGTTGAGCAATGGATTAAAGAGATTTCTTTACTGCCCCATCGATTGAGAGAGTTACTAGATGGACAGGATGAGGTGTCATTGAAAAAAACATACCGCGAAAATAGCTGGACGGTAAGACAGTTGGTTCATCATATTGCAGACAGCCATCTCAATGGATATGTCAGGATGAAGTTAGCACTTACCGAAGAAAGTCCAGTTGTGAAAACATATGAGGAAAAGGAATGGGCGAAACTTGCTGATTACGAACTGCCTGTGGGGATTTCAATACAACAAATCGATTTATTGCATGAACGGTGGACCTTTTTATTGAATCGATTATCTGAGAAGGAACGTCATCGTGTTTATATGTTGCCTGATGGCAGTGAAATGCGAATTGAACAAAGCATCGCCCTTTACGCATGGCATGGAAAGCATCATCTAGCACACATTCAACTCGCATTGAAGTAACCGATTTCAAACGTCAAACCCTTGACAAGAAATCCCTTTACGTTATCATTAATAGTAATTGTTACGAATAAAATGCGCGGAAATCTTTCACATTAAGGCCATAATCCTGGTGTGAGAAAATCAAGCGTATGTGGTTCATTGATCTAGAATGTGGAGAAAAGGACGGGACATATTGACAACAGAATGGATGCAGAGCATAGTGATGAGATGACAGCACAATAAGAGGAGGTGATGAAATGAGAGTTACCGTTACACTTGCTTGCACGGAAACCGGGGATCGCAATTATACGACGACGAAGAACAAAAAGACACATCCCGAACGGATGGAGCTGCGAAAATACAGTCCTCGACTGCGGAGAGTCACGCTTCACCGTGAAACTCGATAAGTAATTGGAAGCTATGGACTGGGGCAGTACTCCCGGTCTTACTTTTTATAAATTGGAAGCGGGAATTTCGCTGGAAGCTTGGATCCATGGATAGGGAGGGGACAGGTATGGCTTCGAATCTAAACCAGCAACACCGGGAAGCGGTGCTCAGCATGCACAGCAAGGAACGGTGGGATCGGAGAAAGAGAGAATTAGATGAATGGATTGCGGTAAAAAAGGAGCGAAAGATGCCGAAAAAAACACGGCTTTTCGAAGGGGTTCCCGTAGATGAGCAGCTGTATCTTGCACTGGTCTGCTTGCAGCAAGCAGGCATTCGGACGGAATATTCCTGTGCGGGAGTGAGCCCGCTCGACGAGCCTGAGGAGCATTCTCTATATGCTTATGTGACATTTTACGCTGAAGGTCCGGCGAAGCGGTTTACAGAGATCGTGCTTGAGTACATGAAACATCGTGCGGTTGTCACCTACGAGCCTGAAAAAAATCGGTACGATGTCTCGTCTTTTTTTATCGGTCATAATCGTTCGTTTTGTTTGCTGCTGGAGGCTGCAGCACGGCGGTTGATGGAGGAAGTCTGTGCAGCCCAAGACTAAGCCTAATCAACAAGATCGAGAAAAGGACTTTTGAGCAAACGAGAAGAAATTATTCACTTTGAATGGGGTACAATGAAGATCATTGATTCGGTGACAATGACGCCAATCACGATCGTATCAGATGCAATAAAAAGGGAAGAATGAACCTTGAAAGGGGTTTGAACATGGTAGCATTGAATCATACACCGGTCGTTAAATCTGAAATGCTCATTCGCAGACCGGTCGAAGAAGTGTTTGAAGCTTTTATTGACCCCGAAATCACTACAAAATTTTGGTTCACAAAAAGCAGCGGAAGATTAGAAGAGGGAAAACAAATACGGTGGGATTGGGAGATGTACGGCGTTTCTGATGATATCCGTGTAAAAGCAATCAAGCCAAACGAGCTGATCCGGATCGAATCAGCGGATCGCACCATAACGGAGTGGATCTTTACTCCGCGAGCAGAGAACGAAACCTATGTCTCGATTACACATTCTGGATTTACAGGCCATGGGGATGATATGGTAAACTACGCCATTGATTCGATGGGAGGGTATACGATGGTGCTTTGCGCGGCAAAGGCGCTTCTTGAGTACAACATCAAGCTGAATGTTGTAGCAGACAAGGCCCCGGATGCCCATGTATAAAGTTAAGGGGCTGTCCCAAAAGTGATGTCCCACTGTCAAAGTCGAATTTTCCTGGTTATGCAGGCTCGGATCTGGTTCCGTTTGCTGCCCACAATGGATGCTTTTAATGATTCATCAAAGCTTACGGCGAAGAAAAAAACAGGAGGAAAACCAGGGCAAGTATGACCCCAGTTCCTTCTGTTTTGTCTTTTATAAGAACATAAATGTAGAACCGTCCGAAGGTGAATTCATCATGGACTTTTGGGACAATCCTTTTTTTGCTTTGATACCCATCAACATTTTTCTTATCCGTTCTGAACTTCACGTTTCAGCGCTCGATTGACGCCCTCCGTACAGAGCAGCATGATCAGTATAAATGCGATAACCGTAACCGGAAATAACCACATCGTTGTATGGGCCGCGACTAGACCGAACAGAGGCGGCAGAAAGGTCGTACCTGTATAGGCGACGGCCATCTGGTATCCGATTAGCTTGGCGGAGTGCTCTTTGCCGAATCTTGCAGGCGTCTCATGAATAAGACTTGGATAGATTGGAGCAAATCCCATTCCAATGAGAATGATACCGGTCAATGTAAGTACGTCCGGCAGCGGCAGAAGAACGAGCAGCCCACCGAATAATGCGATCAACTGGCCGGAAAGAATGATGGCCCGACCGCTGACACGCATCGTGATGAAGCCAGAGATGAGCCGTCCTACCGTAATGCCCCCAAAATATAATGAGACCCAAGCGGCAGCCGTATCTGCTGAAAACTCTCTCGTATGTACCAGAAAGCTGGCTCCCCACAAGCCTACGGTCATTTCCACACCGCAGTAAAATAAGAAAGCAATCAGCGTAAGCTTCACACCCCGAATTTGGAGCGGATTTTTTCGGCTCGTTCTTGCGTTGTGATCGTCATCTGGCTGAGTCTCATTCGAATGAGCGCCGTCTTCGGCAAGTGATAATTGCTGCTGCAGAGCAGCGACTCGATTCCAGAGCGGCAGTGTCAGCAGCAGGATGACGACTAACGTGAATTGGATCATTGCAACAGCTTGATAGCCGTCTCTCCATGTACTGTCATTGGCGATAAATAAAGACATAATGATCGGACCTGCAGTGGCTCCAACGCCCCAGAAGCAGTGGAGCCAGCTCATATGATGCGCCTTGTAGTGGTTGGCTACATAATGATTAAGCGCAGAATCGACTGCTCCTGCCCCGAGACCGAGCGGAATCGCAAGCACAACAAGCCAAAGCAGGGAAGGGGCAAATGAAAAGCCGAGCAGTGCACCCGCGGTTAAACAGCAGCTGAGCAGTGTCAGTCTGCCCGTACCAAGCCTTTCGATTAAAAAGCCGCTGGCTAGACTAGATACAATCGTACCTCCCGCTGCGATCATCGACAACAACCCTGCAGATTCCAGTGAAGCGCCGATATCCGGATAAATAGCAGGCCATGCAGATCCAAGCATGGAGTCAGGCAGACCTAAACTGATAAATGATAGATAAATGATGACTAGAAACCAAGTTGCCATAAGTATGTTCCTTTCTGTTTGCACATATGATCGTTAGATTGAAAACAGCCCTCAGTTCATTTGATCTGAACCATCGCGGGTTGTAGCTGCTGCAAAGTCAGCCGCTGCATGCCATACTCAAAATCGTGATGGAACGTATTCGATATTACGATCTCAGGGGTGGAGGGAATCTCGTATTGGTGAACGAAAGACTCCCATTGTTGAAATAATAGATTGGCATCTACATTTTCCCGATAGATCACAATGTAATGAGGCGCCAGGACGGCATTGATGGATTGAATCACTTTACATGCGGTGCGAACAAATTGTTCTTTTTCAACAAGCTGCCTCCAGTTCACATCCAGCGGTAAAAATTGGATTTCCCCAGCCATCCCATGTTTCCCTTTTACAATACTGCCATTTAACCATATGCCCATGCCGGGAGGGTATTTTTCGGGGAAATAGATTCCTAGTACACATTGTTCCTCGCTCATCTGATTTCGGAAGCAGTATCCGCTGATCGAGGCGTTCACATCGTTCTCAAGTATAACTGGCAAGCCGAATTGATTTTGCAATTCTTCAACGAATGGAACACCCAGAAGATCTTCATAGTCGGATATAGTAATACGTCCGCCTACCGCCTGCCCCGGAATGCCGATGCCTATGACCTTAATCGAAGGGAAGTGCGATAGCGCTTCTTCGATCATTTCATAAAAGAGCTTCATATCGAATCGTTCGAATGTATGCTCATTCCTCATCAACAGATCCTCATGCAAATTCATCACTGTAATCACAGCGGTGTCCTTTCCTTGCTTCTCGTGGAAATGGATCACAAGGGCATGGCTGAAATTGGAATTAAACCGATAGGTCACAGCCGGTCTGCCGCCGCCGGAGGAAACCAGCTCGTCTTCCACCAATTCTCCGCTTGAAAGCAGTTCTCTGACTATTGAATTAATCGTAACTACACTTAGACCCGTCAGCTTGGAGAGCTCGGGCTTGGTCGCAGCTCCGATTTCTTTCATAATTCTGCGTACATGATTGATATTGACTTCCTTCATCGGATTGGCAGATGCTTTTTCCATAGACACCTCCTAAACAAATAATAAAGAGGCTTTATAAAGTGTCTTTATTAATATCGGGCAGCCATTGTAATTTGTCAAGATGATTGTTATTCAGACTCATATAAGAGGAAATAAACATCCAATGCAGAAAATATCGGGTAGTTATACCAATTTTTGGAGCGGGCATTTTTTTAAAAAAATAGGATATGTGTCGATTTTAATTATTTTGGTTCGTCGTGTATATAGATGCCTGAGTTCATGGGTTGAAAGGAGCGGAAAAAGTGCCTTAGCGGTTCAAACTCAGGAGCACGATAAGAAAAAGGAGTGGTTTCACGTATGTACACTGTTACTTCCAAAGACGGAACACAAATCGCTTATGACAAAAAAGGGCAAGGACCTGCACTGATTCTAGTGGCAGGCGCCTTCAGCTACCGAAAGTTCTCGGGACAAGTACAGCTTGCGAATCGGTTGTCTGCTTATTTCACCGTGTACAACTATGACCGCCGCGGACGGGGCGACAGCGGAGACTCACAGGCTTATGCGGTAGAACGGGAAATCGAAGATTTGCAGGCAATGATCGAGGCGGCAGGCGGGACAGCATATGTATGGGGGTTGTCATCCGGTGCGATTCTCGCTCTGCAGGCTGCGGCGAAAGGAGCTGCAATTACAAAGCTGGCGCTGCATGAACCTCCATTCGTGGTTGATATGGAGGGACATCTGCCGCCAAAGGATTTTACAGAACAGATCAGCATTCTTATCTCAGAACAACGAAAGGGAGACGCGATTAAGTATTTTATGACGAAAGGGATGGGAGCACCCTCGTTCGTTGTGAACATGATGCGGATCATGCCTGGGGTTTGGTCCAATCTCGTAGCCATCGCCCATACGCTTCCCTATGATGCTGCCATAACGGATGGAATTATGGATGGCAGACCGCTGCCTGTTGATTTGTGGAATCATGTCACGATGCCCACAAACAGCCGTCACAACCCACGGCATGTACCTGGGATGAAGAGAAAGTTCATCGAAGAGGTCCCCGATCGATCCATTCATGTGAATCAATCATAAAGAGAAGATTTGAGCATGCCACTATTTTCTTGTTGTAGTGAAAATGGGGAATGCTCTTTTTTTAACTCAAGTATTTTAATGTAAGTACGGTGTAGATCCTTCTAGAACATATGAGCAACTCATGATGGATCGGTTCATGTTACACTGAATATAGAAGCAAGATCTGAAGAGAGACAATTTCATGTCAGGAGGGATAAGCGGATGATCGTTCGCGAAACCGACAGCGAATATGTGATGATACCGCAGCATGAGCATGCACAATTGTCCGGAATGATCGGTTCTCATTTTTCTCAGGAAGTCATGAAATATCAAGCTTTTCTTGAAGATTTTAAGCTGGCTGTATTCGAGCATGACCGCAGTTGGATCTGGTTAGATGAGACCCCCATTTGGAATGACCGAGCGAAACGGCCGTTTTCGTTTATGGATTATCCGCTGCTTCCGAAATTAGCCCTGTATGAAAAAGGTCTCCACGAGATAGAAAGGATGAGCCCATTTGCCTGCCTCTTGTGCAGTCTGCATTATTCATCTTTCTTTAAAGGAACGACGCAGCAAGAATGCATTGGGTTCATAACGAAGGAGCATGGGCGGCAGGAGATAATCAAAGAAGAGCTTCAAATCATGGATCTAGACATGATCAATCACTATGTTCGTTTGCTGCAATTTTGTGATCGCCTTTCTTTATATGTATGCCTGAACCATCCAGGAACGGACAAGGATCAAGAGCACCCTTGGTATAAAGATGGATTTCCCCATTCCGATTTGTTCTCTACAGATCGAAAAATCGTCAAAGCCGAGTGGAATAAGCAAGATCAAATCATCGTTCGCTCGTTTCCTTTTGAAGCCGAATTCTCCGCAACCTTGCGCCAGAAACGTGTTCCCAAAAACCTGATGCAACAGTTGGGGGTCGGAGAGGCGTACAAACAAACGGAATTTGTGAGTCAAAATGTAACATTCTGCGAGTAAATTATACCGGTTCCAATGCGCTGCGGGATATGCAGCAGACGATTGCCGAGTATGAAAGGCGAGGTGTCACCATCCTGGCGGCCGCAATCGGACAGGATAAGGATGAAATCCACCGCATCTACGGCAGCGAACGGTTTCTAGATCTCTCGAATTTGGATGTTCTACCCGGCAGATTGGTACGGATCATCGCACGACACTTGTGATGTAAACCGCGAAGTACGTATAAATAGCCATCCTTACGTAATAACCGAAGGATGGCTATTTATTTTCTATTCTGTAACATTTTGTAGTATTTTACGTCTATAAGGGAAAAGAGGGGAGTAGATGAAGAAGATCTATATTGCATTGATGGTGAGCGGTTTCATCATGAGCGGATGCGCCGGGACTGAGCAGAGTGAAGATATTTCGATGAATGTAGGATCCACCATTCAGTCAGCTGGTATGATGAGCGGGGAGATGCAAAATAATTCTGTTCATTCATCCATTGAAGATAACGATAAAGTGTTTTGGAATTTGAAAGAAGTTCATAATGTCCAAAGAATCGATACATTTATTGAGCATGTGAATCAAAAAGTAACGGACGCGATCAAGGTAGAGACCACTTCAAAAGAAGGTGAAGCTGTGATCAAAGAATTAGTCTTTGATGGTGAAGCACTGCTTCTCACCTCCTACGGAGAAACGAAATCGTACGAGCGGATCTATACTGAGGAACGCTATAGCGAGCATTATAAAGGTGTGTTTGTTGAATATTGGGTTGAAGGACCAGAAGAAGAGAATAAAGAATTGATCCTGCAAATTCATCCTGACTTGCAGTAATCCGGGCATCGTTCATCCGGATAGAGATGTTTCAAAGAAGTGAATACCAAAAAAGGTTGGGTTAGATTGATTCTGCCCAGCCTTTTTATGTTTAGAGACAAAAAAAGTCCAACTCATTGACTTGGATGGAGATTGTGAATTACAATATTAAAACAACCAATTTTTATATATTATACCATAAATTAATTAAAAAAGTCAAGTGGATTTTTACATAAGTCTTTGTAAATGTTGGCATTCGTGTATCTGAAAAAAAGGAGGAGAATGTATGTATATTTCTCGGATTTTTCGTTCCTTGAACGTGTCGATGCAGGAGCAATTTATGCATGAAGTTCTGGCATTGAATGAGAAGACCAAGCACTATGGGCTGACGCTGACCCCTCAGGACGTTGAACGGATGCTGGCTGCGAGAAGCCAGGTTCTCCACAGCTACGGACGGGTGGAACTGGGCACCCAAGCAACGAAGGAGCTTATTGAGCGATTCTCAAGCTCCGCATTCATAGAACAGGAGAACTATGCAGATACCTTGAATGAGCTGCAGGAAATTTTTTATTACTTGAAAAATGAAACGGAAGACCAAATCAGCGATGTGGAGCTCCTAAATCGGATGAAAGACATGTTTGAAGAGCATTGCGAGGGTTCATTGGAGCTCCTGAAGAGCAAACTTGAAGCCTATGCGGAAGATTATCGAAGAGAGCTCCAGCGAAATGAATCTATGCTTGAAGGAGAAGATGACCATTGGAATTTGAGGATCTGAAGACTCATCGTAAGCTTACCGTTTATAGAGGCATTCGTAAAGCTGATTTGCATCGAAATATGTATACGATCTCTTTAATGAACGAGGGACTCAGAGCAGGCCTGCTGACAACTCAAGAATCGGCTCGAATTCAGCATGCGTTCATGCAAATTCTTCAGGAATTGATTTACAAATATACTCAGGGAGAGAGCACGTCGGTCACGACAGAAACTGCGGAAAGCCTATTATCCTCCATCATGTATGCAGCAGATGCTTATTTGTACAGCTATGAGGAACCAGAGAGAGCGATGGTTTATTTGAAAACGTCGGATGTTCGGCGAATCTATGAAAAAGGCTTGGAACGGGTTCGAAGGTGCTTCGAGGAGACGAAACAGCTATATGATGAATTAGCTGCGAATAAGCTGAACGTTCCGGTCGACGCCTATCTTATGACCTTGGAGGAGTCGATTCCCGTATTTTTAAGGAAGTACGGTATCCTATTCGATGCTCACAATACGATGGCTAGTATTGATTATCCGCTTGCTGTTGATGATATGCGGCTTCAGGGGGTTTATTATATCAAACAGTATCTGGAACGGCTGAAGCTGGAAACCGATTTTTGCCGGCTATTCGACGAGCAGGAGCTTTTGGAATTGCTGATTCATTATGGAAGAGAGTGCAGGTTTAACTTTCGGATTGAGCTGTTCAACATATTTGAGCTTGTTCTGCAACATGCTGTGTTCTCGATCTTATCCGGAGGAAAAGCCGGGTGTGTTCAAATTTCTGAGGTGCAGTATAAGATCCTTGAACAGCAATTCATGAACATAAATGAATCGCAAATTCGTTCTGTGATCGAAAATGGAATGCAGCGACTTCAGCAGGAGCTGCAAATTCAGAATGTTTTGATGAAGATGTATATGGATTGGAATACGGAAGACTTCGTAAAGAGAGTATCCCATGCCGCTAAGCATGACAGCTTGCGGAGCGTCATTATTACCTGGCGTGAGAAGGAAGCGAAGTCAATGGTTCTATCCTTCGATGAGCAAGATCGAATGAGTGATGTAGATTTAAGAAGACGGCTGCAAGAGATAAAGGGATGTGTGAACAAGGAGGATAAAATCAAACTGATCGTTTCCCGCTTCCACTCCTTCTTCGATTATATCGATTTGCTTGAATCGAATAGCTTATATGGTGATGAATACGAAGCTCTCTTCACCGCGTTCGGTGTTATGGAGCTGGCGATACTGGTTACCATCGTGTTTTACGAAGAGCTGCGAAACGAATCGCCAGATTTACCCTCCATGTTGTTCATGGACAAAGAGTATTCGGTGGAGTGGCAGCTGTATTTTCATCAGTATCTAAAGGGGCTGAGCCGTGAACGACTGCAAGACGTCGAGAAGAAGATGAAAGAGATTGGTTACGAACAAATAACGTTCTTTTGATGTGAGCGAGCGAAGAGAATGAGTCGTAACGACATAGGGCTGTAATAGAGGTATCGTTAAATATGGAATTAACGCAGCCTTTTATGCAGCTTCTAACGCTTGAAACTCCAAAAATGGATTGCGAGGAAACTTTTGGGTTGACTCAATACGATATATCGTTATATTATATACGATATATCGTATTGAGAGGTGAAGTGTAATGAGATGGTATCATCATGGAAATGCACGGAGGCTGCATTCACAGTTGAAAACAGATTTAGACAGAGAGGATTCTCAAAAACCGAATGTAAGATTTCGGCATGGAGAGCATAAGGGAGGAGGCGGAGGGAAACGCCGTTTTTTTGAAAGAGGAGAGTTTAAATTCGCTCTTCTTGAACTGCTCGCCACCGAACCGATGCACGGCTATCAATTCATTAAGTCGATGGAGGAGAAAACCGGCGGATTATATTCTCCAAGCCCAGGGTCGATTTATCCGAATTTGCAGTTGTTGGAGGACATGGATCTTATCCGAAGTAGTGAAGCGGAGGGGAAGAAATTGTATCACATCACGGATAAAGGACTTTCCTTTCTTCGTGAAAGACGAAAGAACGAGGCCGAGCGGCATGATGGACGCTGGGATCGTCACAGGGGACATCATCGCACGCATGGCGGGCAGCAAGGGAAGCGTGAACTGAAGCAATTAATGAACAATTGGAGCGATATCATTTTATTGATGGCGCAAGCGGCACGAGCAGCAGAAGAGAATCCAACCTCTGATCATGCTGAGAAGTTCCAAGCATTGATGACCAAGCTGAAGGGAGATCTAAAGGAAATCGTATCATCCTTAGAAAAGGCCGTTATCGATGAATCGGCTTTGCCGCCTGCAATAAACGATCCATTGCCAGAAGATCTTCGTCAGGATGAGGCGAAACGGTTCCCGAGAGAGTAAAGATTGCGAATCCAGAAACGTATATCTTTGAGCAAACCCCGCCTTTTTTCATCCAGCATGGAACGATGGATCCGATTATTCCTGTCAAGCAGTCGGTTATATTTTACGAAAAGCTGTTGTGGGGTCATTGGGGGAGACAATGTTCGGCTGGAATTGTTGGGAGGAGCATGGCGGGAAGGAGTTCGAGACGCCAAAGAATATAAATCAGGTATTAGATTTCTTGCATGCATGCTTAAAACATGCCCGCTCTTAAGCCACCGTTCGATACTCCTGATGGGACCTATCAAGAATGAGGATTCATGGATATTCAAGGGCACCGGGTAAAGCGGGGTCAACCGAAACCGGATTGCGATAATAGACGAATTCAAAAACTAGTTTGAATGGCTATTATAAATATCGAAAGGTACAGCTCTAGCTAGGAGGAAGCTGTACCTTCTTCCATTAGATCGTTATGTCGATCAGTTGACAATTCGCTACAAGTACAGGTGCAACGTCTATACTGCTGATTTTATTGATAATCACCAGTGCATAGAGTGTTGCTTCGGGAACCTTTTTCGTAATTCCACGATATTCATACCATCCTGAATCGGCTTCCTCCATATCTGTTTTTAAAATGTGCGCGTAAAGTCCAAATTCCAGGAGCTTTTTGTTCATGTCATAATATTGGATCGTTATAACAAATGGTGCGCCCTCGGCTTTCCCTTCTTTCGCAAAACGGGCGGAAAATAGATACGTCTTGCCGATTTGGAGCTGCACTTTCTGTAGTATATATGCACTTTCATGCTGATTGCTGAAACATATTATCTTTTGATGATCAAAACTAGTTTCGATGTACGGTTTAGCATGAAAATATGTTGTCCAATCCGGTTGAAGCAGATTAGAGGGTGGCTCCTTTCGGCTAATATCGCTCACTACTTCTAATGGAGGAGTTTGTTGATACTTTACCTATTCTGTTTCGATTTCGTACCAGATTTTTTGTAACGTCCGCGTATAGTCAAATTGTTGTACTGCTAATTCTCTTCCATGTTCAGCGATGAGTTTTCGTTCGTTATCATGATCTAAGTAATACGTAACGAGATCAAGAGTTTCTTCTGGTGAGTTGGATGCAATGCAATTTATTCCCGGACGCAATTTTTCTCTTACCGCTTTTGTATTCGATGTTAAGAGAAAACCACCGCTTGCAAGTATATCCAACGTTCGGTTGCTGAGCTGATCTTTACAGGTTTGAATGCTGATATTAATTTTTGTAGAGCTGAATACTCTTGGGGTTTGTTGGAATGGCAATATTCCCTGATACATTAATTTCGGTACCTTCATATCGGGATAGAATAGACCGATCCCTTCCCAGTGCTTTCCCCAAATTTTCACGTTCAAATCTGTTTTTAACAAAGGGATCACTAGATCATGAATACTCCGATAGCGAAGTTCACCCAACGCAAAGTTTCCATTTGCAATGATCGCTACATCACAAGCATAATCAGGGCTTGGTTCTAGAGGCTTATGGAAAGCAGAGTTGCATCCTACATCATATTTAGCCGATGATGCACAAAGACAAAAATTGAGAATCCAAGCGAGAAAAGCTGTTTTGGAGCACACTTATGTATCTAGAGTTAACTATATCGTCGATATCTTATTGCAAAGGGGGATTATCTCTAAAGAAGTCCTTCGAATGTGATTTGATTTAGGTTTCGCATTCCTGCCCATTCTTATCATCTAGATAATACAAAAAGGTACGACTCCCCGAATGGAAGAGTTGTACCTTACTTTGTGTACAGAATTAGGTTTCCAGAACTTTAAGCATTCGCTCCAAAACCTCAACACCTTGCTCTTCATTCGAACGGGCATCGGTCAAAATTCGAACCGCCTCGGCCGCTTCCGCTGGATCGTTCGGATCGCCTCCTTGCGGGAACGGGAATCGAGTGACGAATTCAGCTAAGTGATCCGCCACTCGATCGTAATGAACGGCAGCATCGCCTGCAATCTGTCGTATCTCATCGGTCTCTGCAGCAGTAAGACCTTCATAATTCGCGGCAATCTGTCTTAGAAATTCCGCGGCAAACAAACGCTGATCATATACGTACATGCCGTGCAGTAGATTGCCGAACACATCCACATTATGCCGCTGCAGCGCTTCGATCCACGCATCGTATCCAGCAAGGCCGTTACGGTAAGGGGAATCTTCACGCTTATAGCCCTGCTTACGGGCATGGCTAACCGCCATTCGCAGTGCGCCGAGCAGCATCGTCCTGCGATCCGTCGGAATCGGATCGGTCAATGCTAAGACATACAGCTCATGGACTTGTCCACGTCCGAGCTTCTCGTATGGGAGCTCTCCGTCTTTGGATATATCTCGGCAGCGCAGGGTGCGGGATTCGTCATCGTAACCATAGATAATACCGAACTCTGGCACGAACAGATCCCAAGACAGCAGAGGAATGCCTCGATCAAGGCTCCACGCAATCATCTCAAGCGCACGCTCAAGATCCTCCGGCGTTGGCGGAATCTCTGTTGGGCCGCCTTCATAGCGGGTTTGGAAGCCAAGGTTGGCTAACTGTTCCTGATGGTGCATCGGCCATTCGAAGGCGGAATATCCCGCGACGTTGACACGCTCCCGATCAATAATGATTCGGAAGGCGTTGGCCGTATATCCTGCCACCTCCACCAGCGATAGATCTTTGCGATCTGTATATTGCAGCATGGAGTAGATGGAGCCTGTGTCCGTTAAATTGGTGTGAGTGAAATTGTTCGTGTAATCGGGTCGATTAGCAATCATGGTTCAGCTTCCTTTCGGACAATAGAGTTTAGGCGGAACGAGAAGTTTCGACTTTGGTTTCCCCGTATCCCGGCGCTGCTTTACATACATGCTGATGTGCATCCGAAGACGCTCCCTCTGCAGTTTCGCACGAGCACGAGAAATGCTGTTGTAGACATTTGCAATGGAAGTATCCAGTACCGCAGCAAGTTCATTCGGCGTAACATGATTAAAGAAATGGGCCTCGAAGATGTCCTTTTCCCGTCGGCTTAAACAGCCATAAAGCTGCCGAATGCCTTCGACCATCTCCTTGCGAAGCAAAGAGGCTTGCGGATCACGCGATTGCTGAATTTCAGCCTCCCTATGGCGGCATAAATGGAACAACACACGGTCGATATCGTGCCAGTCTCCTTCAGGCATGTTACCGGTATGCTCGGCCTGCTGCAGGCTGCTGAACGGCTGTTCTTTGGCGAACGGTCCTCCGCGTCGCAGCTTCATATAGGCCTGATTGCGGATGATTTTGGCTAACCAAGGTTTAAAGCGGCTGTTTTCCATGAGCTGTCCTACATGCAGGAAAGCCTGTACAAGTGCTTCCTGTACGACATCCTCCGCCTGGTGATGGTCCTGTATTAGCGAGCGTGCCCATTTGTACATCTGCGACCGTCCTCGGCGGACCAATTCACCGAACGCTCTTGTATCTCCAGTTCGCGCCATTTCTGTCAGTCGTTCCTCTGGCAAGGCCTCTAAAGGCTCCATTGCTTCTTCATGCAGCTGACTGAACCCGCCCCATGAGGTTTTCTCCATTGTCAAACTCCTTTCACGTTCCCATATACTTTGATGCCAGAGGCGCCGATAATCTATCACCTGAGGTTAAAAAAATTTCTCTGGAATGGCGATCGTTTCCATTTTACAATAGGTATATGCTGTTAGGCGATGGGGAAGTGTGCGGTTTTTTCGTAATAAGTTCACTGAAATGAAATCTTAGAAAGAAATTATATTTTTTGTCGATTTCCCTATCACTCATTCGTTGTATTGATGTAAGAACATAAAATGAACAAGAAAGGTTGTTGAAATGTTTATGGGAGCACAAATGAATGCTTATTTGATGTCAAAGGATGCAAGACGTCAGGCGAATTTTTACGTTGAGGCGCTTGGCGGTGAAATTCAGCTTCTTACTACATACGGTGAGACACCTGGAACTCCCGAAGAGATGAAGGACAAAGTGATGCACATGACTTTGACGCTGGCAGGAACGAATACATTCATGTTGGCCGACTCCTTTGAGGAGGCAACATATAACCGCGGCATCTGTATTGCATTGAATTATGAGGACGAGTCTGAAGCAAGAATGGCATATGAGAAGTTAAGCGAGGGCGGCGAAAGTAAGTATCCTTTTTCACTACAGCCATGGGGCGCTTATTATGGTGAAGTTGTAGATCAATTCGGCGTCAATTGGATGATTACCAAATCATAAATTCGGTTAGTAACTTCATAAAGTAAACGTGAACAAGCTGCAGGTTCGATCTGCAGCTTGTTGCGATTCTGCGAATGTCATATCATCTTAAATAGTGAAGCTTGCATCCATTCATTATGGCGGGCATGAACTCGGTACTGTACTGGTTCATGCCTTTTTATTTTTTTTCTCATTCTTTTGCGGTGCAATACCTTTAAGACTGGAATAATTCATGAGACTGGATATCATTGGATAGATTTGAGTGTATTTTTACGGAATTCTTTCGGAGACATGCCGTAATGGGCACGGAAAACGCGATTAAACGTACGTTGGCTGTCGAATCCGGCATAGCCGCTGATAGCCGTAAATGCAGCATCCGTTGTGCGAATCAGCTTGGCTGCGTATTCCGCGCGAAGCACTCCAAGGTATTGTCTGAAATTCATTTTTAATCGATCTGAAAATATATGAGATATATAGTATTTGCTTACATTAAATTCAGAGGCTAACGTTTCAAGTGTAATCGGCTCCGTAAAATGGTTCGTTACATAATCTATGATTTTGAAAGATATATCTTGAACGGGTACTCGCTTTCGCTCCTTTAGTTCTATGCGATGAAGAAGATGAGACAGGATGATATAGATCCAACCAAGCTTTATAGGAAATTCATCGTCCAATTTAATACGGTTTAGCGCATACCGTGCATCTTCATGAATTCCTTCTTTCGGAATCAAGGGTGTTGTAGGAATAAAGTTGCGATAGTCTGGAAATACTCCCCCGAACAACTGCGCAAGATCACATATAATGAGAATCGCATCCAGAGAATGATCATCTATTTGATCATAACGATGAACGATATCCGATAAGATGATCACCGCTTCTCCATCGTGGACGGCATAAGATGTCCCGTTAATCTCAAGGCCTTGAATTCCGGAAAATACGTATAGGATCTCGATGCTTCCATGAAAATGTGCAGGATAGGTCAGTTGTTTTGTACGACGGTATAATCTCAAACTCTTCGTTTGTATCTCGTAAAAAGGCAGCAAAAATCATCACCCCTTACAAAATATGGCTGAAACTCAATGTCTTTTGACTAAATTCACACACCAAACGATGCTACAATTTAAGTATTCACTTCGGATTTCCCAAGGCGTAAGAGCGATGACCAGCCACCTGTTACTGATGCATGTTAGATACGATAAGGAGATAAGGTTCTGGGAAATCCGGAGGACACTTGTATAGAAGGGCGGTGATCATGCTAACTTGTCCAATGATTTGACAGCGTTTACATTCGTTCGGACTACAGAATCGATGCAAATGAATAAAGCCGGGATTTAGCAGAGAATGATTACAAATGATGAATAGAGGAGGATATGATTATGCTGCTTAAAGCGTCCAAATCGATATTTAGAAAATATTGTGTGGTTACAATAAGCTTGGCAATGATCGCATCGGCCGCATTATTCTCCAATCCGAGTCTTCCTGTATCCGCCGAGACGAATGTGATTGCCTTTCCTGGAGCAGAAGGTGGTGGTAAGTTTGCAACAGGAGGACGAGGAGGCGAAGTGGTCTATGTTACAAATTTGAATGACAGCGGGCCGGGCTCATTTAGAGATGCGGTAAGCCGCTCCAATCGAATTGTTCTTTTTAAAGTGGGAGGAACGATTGAATTAAACAGCAATGTTGTGATTAGCTCCAATGTCACGGTAGCAGGACAGACCGCACCTGGAGGTGCAGGGATTACCTTGAAGAATTACAAAGTAGGCCTTGGCGGCAGCAATGTCATTCTTCGCTTTATCAGTTCAAGACCGGGTGAGCGCGGTACATCAGCGGATTACGATGCATTCGGCGGTGCGAATGGCAGCAATTCGATTGTGGACCATGTTTCGATCGGTTGGGCAAATGACGAGCAGTGGGGACTTTACTCCAAAAACGACAATTATACCGTTCAGTACTCGATTATCGGACCGTCCAATTCATTCTCTTACCATTCCAAAGGAATTCATGGATTTGGAATTATGCTTGGCCGTTCCAATGCGTCATGGCATCATAATCTTATCGTTCACAATGTTTCAAGGAATTTCAGAGGCAAAATTGTAGGTACCAATACGTCGGATTTCACTAACAATGTGATATATAATTGGGGTACGGAGACAACTTACGGCACGATCGGTCATGTGAATTATGTAAATAACACCTTAAAAATGGGCAATTCAACGATCAGCGGAAAACATTATGCGAATGTTGGAGATAGTGGAACATATCCTGAAAACTTTTCGATTTATTTGACAGGTAACCGTTTTCTTAATCAAGATAACACAAATTACAGCACATTTACAACAAATAACTGGTCGGGTATTACTTATAATGCTTCTAGTGGAAAAACAGAAGCGAATACTCGCTCCAATGTCCCCTTCCCAATGATTGTAAATGGCGTGGATGTTTCTACTGTTGCCAATGTGGAAAGCGCACAGGATGCTTATGATCATGTTCTTGATTATGCAGGTGCGGGAATCAGTCCGTCTCAACGGCCTGCTATCGATCGGCAGGTTGCCCATGAAACGAGTACCGGTACAGGAACACTTAGCGGTGCGAGACCATATTCAGAGGCTACGGCTGAACAACGAGCAACGATCGATTCATTCCAGATGGCTACCGGTGTTCACTATCAATACCCAAGCCCTGTATTAACGGGTGCGCCAACCGATACCGATGGAGATGGTATGCCTGATGAATGGGAAAGCGCAAGGGGACTCAATCCATACAGCAAAACAGCTGCGGATGGCACATTGGAGTCCAGCGGAAACTATATAGGACAAGGTTATACCAATATTGAATATTATATCAATGACTTAACGGTGAATGCTTTCCCGCCTAACGTGGTGCAGCTTTCGCCAACCATCACATCCGGCACTGATGCTTATTCAACGATAGAAGCGGAAGACTACAGCAGTATGTCAGGCGTGCAATCGGAAGCGAGCTCTGAAGGCGGGGAGAACATAGGATATATTCACAATGGCGATTATATTGCTTTTGACGATGTAGACTTTGGGAATAATCCACCCGCGAAATTTGAGGCGCGATTGGCAACCGGGAACTCATCCGGCAGCATTGAGATTAGACTAGGCAGTCCTACGGGAACACTCGTCGGCACTTGCCCGGTATCATCAACGGGAGGCTGGCAGACGTGGGCGACGCAATCTTGTTCACTAAGCAGCGGTCCTACGGGTACTCACGATGTATATTTGGTGTTCACAGGAGGAAGCGGATATTTATTCAACATCAATTGGTTCAAGTTTATCCCATAATGAAGTTTCAATATCTGATGCTGGCTCCCCGCCACTTATAGCTGGTGTTCATGAGGGGAAGCTGCTGAGTGTAAAAGACGACTATTATTCCGAAGTTGAATAGTAGTCGTCTTTTTCTGTAAGTCAATGAAATCGAACAACGAAATCCGTTTTTTATAGAAGCATTTCGTTGACTTAAATTATTGTTTACAGGACACTAAATGGTGACGTATAATCAAAATGTCACTAAATGGTGTCTAATTAAGGGTTGGATCCTGAATTCGGTTGGAAGAATAAGAAGAGGTGGTGAAAATAACGGCTTTCCCTTCGTACCGCCATTAGTTTTCTATTACATCACTTCATAAACTGGAGGGGTCTGTCGTGAAGGAGTATAAGCAGCAGAGAGATGTGTTTGATGCAATTGCCGATCCAACGAGGCGACATTTGATCCATTTGTTAGCAGGGGCAGAGGAGTTACCGCTTCATGAGTTAACAGCGAAGTTTACTATGGGCCGTACAGCGGTATCCAAACATTTGACGGTTCTTAAGGAGGCCGATCTGGTGCATGATCGAAAAGTCGGCAGAGAGACTAGATATAGACTTAATGCCTCGCCGCTTAGAGAAGTTCAAGATTGGGTAGCTTTTTACAGTAAATACTGGAATACGAATGTGTCGCGCCTAAGGCAATGGTTAGAGGAGGAAGAGGAATGAGCGAATCAAGTCAGGAATATATCATGATCTCGGGTGCGAGAGAGAACAATCTCAAGAACGTATCCTTACGCGTACCCAAGCGAAAAATCACGATCTTCACCGGTGTATCCGGTTCCGGCAAGTCATCGATCGTCTTTGACACCATCGCTGCCGAATCGCAGCGTCTGCTGAATGAAAACTTCAGCACGTTCGTCCGCACCTTTCTGCCAAGCATCCCGCAGCCAGATGCGGACGGAATTGAGAATCTCAGCATGTCCGTCGTTGTCGATTAGAAACGGCTCGGCGGCGGTTCACATTCGACCATGGGTACCATAACAGATATTTCGCCTCTTCTTCGTTTATTGTTCTCCCGTACAGGTCAGCCTTATGTTGGACCGGCATTCATGTTCTCGTTCAACGACCCGAAAGGCATGTGTCCCGAATGCAATGGGATCGGACGAAGTCTGGGCGTCGACATGAGCAAGGCGGTGGATATGACGAAGTCGCTGAATGAAGGGGCCATCTTGCTTCCGGGTTATGCGGTAGACAGTTGGGAATGGAATATGATCGTACAGTCGGGTAACTTTGATCTTGATAAGAAACTCAGTGATTATTCGAACGAGGAACTCGATCAATTATTGTACAGTAAAGCAAGAAAAGTGGCGACGCAATTCGGTGGGAAGACGATGAACATTACAGTGGAAGGCGTCATTGAGAAATTCACTAATAAATACATCAAGCGGGACTTGAAGACGATGTCCGAGCGTACACAGAAATCGGTTGCGCCTTTTATCTCAGAGGGATCCTGTCCAAGTTGCGGAGGTGCGAGACTTAGCCAAGCTGCGCTGAGTTGCAGAATTCATGGATATAACATTGCAGAACTGTCATCCATGGAAGTTGGAGAGCTCATTCGTGTCATACAGGAAATGGATGATCCGGTCGCTGCGCCGATCGTTAAATCGTTGACAGAACGGCTGCAGTATTTGATGGATATTGGACTGGACTACTTGACGCTGGACCGTGAGACGGATACATTGTCCGGCGGCGAGTCACAGCGGGTCAAGATGGTCAAGCATCTAAGCGGCAGTCTGGTGGATGTCACATACATTTTCGATGAACCCAGCGTTGGCTTGCACCCCCGTGACGTACACCGGTTAAATGAATTGCTTATTAAACTGCGAGACAAGGGAAATACCGTAATTGTTGTTGAGCATGATCCTGATGTGATCAAGGTGGCCGATCATATCGTTGATGTTGGTCCTCACGCCGGCAGCCGCGGCGGCTCCATCGTGTATGAAGGAAGCTTCCAAGGCTTGCTGGAGTCAGGTACTCTAACAGGCAACCATATGAAGCGGCCGAACCCGTTGAAGCAGGAGTTCAGGAAGCCATCCGGCAAACTGTCCATCAAGGATGCCACGATGCACAACCTGCGGAACGTGAGTGTCGATATTCCTACAGGCGTATTGACTGTTGTAACAGGTGTTGCCGGATCGGGCAAGAGCACGTTGATTAACGAAGTATTTCTCAACCAGCATCCGGAAGCGATCGTCATCGATCAATCGGCGGTAGGCGTATCAACACGCTCCAATCCCGCTACATACACGGGCATCATGGATGATGTGCGCAAGGCGTTTGCTTCCGAGAACAAAGTGAACCAAGGCTTGTTCAGCTTCAATTCCAAGGGCGCTTGCGAGAACTGTCAAGGACTGGGCGTTGTTTATGTCGACCTTTCGTATTTTGACAGTGTGAAGCTGCCTTGCGAGGCTTGCGGAGGAAGACGTTTCAAGGAAGAGGTGCTTGCATATAAGCTGAACGGCAAGTCCATCGCAGAAGTGCTGGAGATGACGGTGGAGCAGGCGCTCGATTTCTTTCAGCAAAAGGAGGTTGTGCGCAAGCTCCAGGCGATGAGCGATGTGGGGTTGAACTATCTTACACTCGGCCAGCCGCTCAGCACGCTCTCTGGCGGGGAATGCCAGCGCATCAAGCTGGCGAGCGAGCTGCATAAGAAGGGCAGCATCTACGTGATGGATGAGCCGACGACCGGTCTGCATATGTCGGATATCGGTCACTTGCTTGCGATTATGAACCGGCTCGTGGATGCCGGCAATACCGTGGTTGTCATCGAGCACAATCTGGAAGTGATCAGCCAAGCGGACTGGATCATTGACATGGGTCCAGACGGCGGCAGCAAGGGCGGTCAGGTCGTGTTCGAGGGCATGCCCGCACAGATCATCCATGCAGAGCAGTCGATCACGGGAAGATACTTGAGGTAATGTATCAAAATTTTCATTCGTCATTCTAAAGAGCGATCGTCTCTTAACCGGTCATATCCAACCATTCTTCTTAACAGGCCACTCCTATGGAGGCGCTGAATGTCTCCGATCTCTGAAAGGATGCCAGCTGCGAAAATGGGGCCGATTCCGGTACAGACGTGAGGGTCTGTGGAATGGTCACCAAATTTTCTTCGATCGCCTTTTGTAGCGATTTGGGCTGCTCTTGAAGAGAACGGATGATTCGAATGTTCGAAGCCATCGCAAAGTTAACGGCATCAGCCATGGCCTTAGGCAAGCGGTAGGAAGAACGCGCCGCTTTCTGCAAAGCCTGAACCACTTCTTTCGGGTTCTCAAAGCGATTCTTACCACACTCGATGATGAAGGCCGTTAGGTCTTCGACAGACATGTTAACGACGTCCTCGACGCTACGGAAATTGCTCGATGACGGCCAGACTAGTAGAACGTTCTAAAGTATCGTTAGATTACGAAACCGACCCATCCAAACCATATTTCCAACGAAACGGAACCGGATTGGCGTTCACTTCCTGCAGGTATTGTTCAATGCGTTCCTTCAATTCTTCTTTTGATTGAACACGAATATGCCGCAGCGCCTGTTTGGTCATTTTAGCGAAGAACACTTCGATGATGTTGAGCCATGAACCATGTTTAGGCGTAAATATAAACTCGAACCGCCCAGGCACGGTCTCCAAATATGCCCTGGTTTCCTTCGAAGTATGGGAGGAGTGGTTATCCAAAATAATTTGGATTCGTAATCCCGGTTCGTAGGTGCTGTCCAACTTTTTGAGGAAGTTCACAAATTCCTTGCTGCGATGGCGATCTTCTACTGAACCGACCACTTTACCTGTAACCAGATCGATGCCTGCCAGTCAGCTAAGCGTACCGTACCGCTTGTACTCCGGGTCACGTCCGATCGTCGGGTGTTCGCTAGGAACGGGCGGCAAATCTTCTGCCGTGTTGCCGATCGCTTGAATGCCGGCCGAGGACGCATATAATGACGTGATCCAACTTTGAGGAGTGATGAATTATGTCCATCGCGGCTCAAACAAGTACAAAGAGTTTACCTCCCTTTTCCATATGGGGAGTTCATGCATCTGTCGCCGAAAGACCGGTTGTGTGGGGCAAACTCGTGATGTGTGCTTTGCCGGACCAACAAATTCAAGGCACCATCCAATTCCGCGGAACACCGATTCCGATTGAAGGAAGCTGGAATGAAAGCGCTCAGCAGATCGTGTTTCATTACTCCTACGCCGCTTACTCCGGCCATTTAACCATGTATGACGATGTCCAGATTCAACTTCGGCATCTGATTCTCACCGGACGCCTGCAGATGCTCCCCCCTCTTTACAGGCGGGCGAATATGGAACCTGAGTAGCGACAACTGATATAAGCTTGGCGGGTTATAGCGGCTATGTCCCACCGCAACCGCCTTCAACTTCTTTGCCGCCGGTTGGCGTATTTGTAACGTCGAATATACTGTATGAAATGATCGGTACCCGGATAACGGAAAGGGGTGGCATCGGTGGACGAAAATTAGATTCATCATGTAATCGAACAAGCCTATCAATTGATTGTCTAAGCACACCGCAACATGACTGACATTTGGCGCACTCACGTACTATTTACGCGACAATGGTGGTTGGGAGTAGGTTTATCGATATGCCCCTGGCTATTTTGGATCGGATTTCGGGATAAGAGAGCTACGGGACAGTTTCTCCTATCCGGGTTTACAATGATTATCGTGTCGTCGTGGCTGGACCAGCTTGGGATTGCCATGGGACTTTGGCATTATCACTGGGAAGTCATACCATTCATGCCCGCTAATTTTCCATGGAATTTTTCACTTCTTCCCGTCACGGTTATGTTCTTACACCAGTACAAGTCTGGCATACATCCGTTGTTCAAAGCTCTCCTATTTGGGGGATTTTCCGCTTTTGTGGCCGAGCCGGTCTCACAAATGGCCGATTTATACCACCCCGTTCACTGGAAACATACATATTCGTTTCCTATCTATGTGGGGCTATATCTGCTGGCTTCGAGCATCGCCAAGCGGGGCGTTGATTGCACAGATTCATCCTCGGTAGATAAATAAAGGCCAAAACCATAAGTTTACCGATTCCAAAAATCATGCCCAGATTCATGAGCTGCATATTTACCATGTCATTGTTAAAGACTCAAGTTTGTTAATTGGGGTACAGTCAGGAAAATGCGGATTTACAACGCTAAGCCCATTTCCCCGACTATTCCCCCAGTTTTAACAACGTTAAGAAAGTTTCAAGGGTCTTAAAGAATCTAACGAGACCATTTTCTCCGAATTAAAATGGTATTCTCCAAGTAAATTAATATGTTCCCAACCTAGAGGTGACATATGGTGCAATAATTCTTCATTAAAACTACCTGACCGTTTTTGATATTCAACTGCCTTTGTAGATGTAAAGTATTCCAGATACTGATGGCATTGATAATGATGTTTAAGGCACTGGCTCTTTGCAATTGATGCTGTATGGTTCGTTCCCTAAGCTCTCCTTGTTTTCCGAAGAAAATAGCTCTTGCCAGTCCATTCATGGCTTCTCCTTTATTCAATCCTTTTTGTATTTTTCTTCTTAATGATTCATCCGAAATATAATTCAAAATAAAGATCGTTTTTTCTATTCGGCCC
>NZ_JBHSQV010000024.1:0-984 GCF_042658665.1 Marinicrinis lubricantis | reverse complement strand
ATCGGAAGCGATGGCTGGGAGCCAGCCGCCGAAGGTGGGGCAGATGATTGGGGTGAAGTCGTAACAAGGTAGCCGTATCGGAAGGTGCGGCTGGATCACCTCCTTTCTATGGAGTATCGGATGACGCGGATCATCCATACCAATACAAGCGCAGTTCACTCGTTGTCAGTTTTGAAAGAGCAAAAGCTCTTTCACATGAGACGATGTTTCCAGCTTTTACAGGTTGATGAACACATCCGATCATGATATGATGTTCTTCCGCTGATGAGGCGGAGATCATCAAATGAATTGTTCCTTGAAAACTGGATAGCGAAAAAGTGTTAAGGCAATGCAAGTGTAGTATAGAAGTGATGCTTTGGCATCACGAACTTACTGCTTTAGCGAACGTTTTGGTGTGACCGACTTTTGTACGAAGTACAACGGGAGGGAGCAGCAAAACATGAGCGATAATGACTTTTATTTCATTGAATTCCTGTTGTAACGAACGTGAACCTTTGTTCGTTCCAACACTAAGNAGCTAGTAAGGGCACACGGAGGATGCCTAGGCGCTAGGAGCCGAAGAAGGACGTGGCGAACGACGAAATGCCTCGGGGAGCCGTAAGCAGGCTTTGATCCGGGGATGTCCGAATGGGGAAACCCGGCTGTCGTAACGGGCAGTCACTCATTCCTGAATCCATAGGGAGTGAAGAGGCAAACCAGGGGAACTGAAACATCTAAGTACCCTGAGGAAGAGAAAACAAAAGTGATTCCGTCAGTAGCGGCGAGCGAACGCGGATTAGCCTAAACCTTATACTTCGGTATGAGGGGTTGTGGGACGTCTCACATGGAGTTACAAAAGAGTACATTAGGTGAAGCGCTCTGGAAAGGCCCATCAGAGAAGGTAACAATCCTGTAGCCGAAAATGTGCACTCTCCGAGACGGATCCCGAGTAGTGCGGGGCACGAGAAATCCCGTATGAATCCGCCAGGACCATCTGGTAAGGCT
>NZ_JBHSQV010000023.1:0-1198 GCF_042658665.1 Marinicrinis lubricantis | reverse complement strand
CCTCCAAGGTTCCTAGAAATCCACTCAAAACCATAGATACACGCCATTTCTGTTAAAGTTGCCCGTAAACCTAAGCAGGACAAGGGATCCGGGCATTTTGTTTACCTAGTGACTGTCGAACTCGGGTACTACTTACCGCATTGTTAGGTATACCTACAATATATCGTTCCGCACCCCAGCATTTCCATCTTCGCTTTACTACAAGGTCGGCATCGGTTTCTTCCTCTACTTCACAGATATCCTCCGTTGGAGTTACTTCGATCGGAAGAAACCGTATACTCTCCGATCGGTGCAGAACGAGCAACATAGAAAAAGACCTGTGCAGATGCACGGTTCTTTGGTTGGCTTGATGGCGTCCTTCCGCACCGAGCATCCCCTTCTTCGCTTTACTACGAGGTCGGCATCGGTTTCTTCCTCCATTTCACGGATATCCTCCGTTGGAGTTACTTCGATCGGAAGAAACCGTATACTCTCCAAACGGCGTAGGACGAGCAACATAGAAAAAGACCCGTGCATCTGCACGGGTCTTTAGGTTAGCTTGGCAACGTCCTTCCGCACCGAGCATCCCCTTCATCGCTTTACTTCGAGGTCGGCATCGGTTTCTTCCTCTATTTCACGAACATACTCCGTTGGATTTGCTTCGTTGGAAAGAAACCGTATACTCTCCGAGCGGTGTAGGACGAGCAGCATAGAAAAAGACCTGTGCAGATGCACAGGTCTTTNAACGGTCGTGTTCGGGATGGGTACGCGTGGTTCCCCTCCGCCATTGTTACCAAACCATATTTCGTTAAAGAAGCTTTTCGGGGTCCCCGTAAAGTAATCGGCTGTTCACCTCGAAGATTTCTCTTCACTTTGTGGGGTACGTTTTTTTGCTCCTTCAAAACTGAATGCGAAAGTGTAAGGTTGCTTGTTGATCAACATGTTGTCGATCATTTGATTCCTGATGGAATCTTTGTATGGGCCCCGAAAAAGTAATCGGAATACGCTACAGCGCTTCACGTCACTTTTTTGGGTCATATTAAGGTGTATCTTTTGATTTCTTTGAACTATTGTCACATCAAATGTGGTTCATATTTGTTGTGACGCTAAGGTAGAAATCAAAAATATGGGATAAGCCCTCGACCGATTAGTATTCGTCAGCTCCATGCATTGCTGCACTTCCACCCCGAACCTATCTACCTCGTCGTCTACAAGGGGT
>NZ_JBHSQV010000022.1:0-3433 GCF_042658665.1 Marinicrinis lubricantis | reverse complement strand
TTCACCAGAAATTCTGCAGGTCTGCCCATTTCTGCAATTCAAGTCAGCAAAGCTGAAAAAGCTGTTCTACTAAGCCTAGAATTCTGCTGCGTAATTCCCAAAAACGGAATTATGCAAAATGCTTAATCATAATCCTGTAGTAATGATACAGTATATGCACAGAGAATCACTTAGGTGTTTTGTTAAGAAAGAAGCATCAATAATCAATCAGCCTACTGTCTAGATGAACAAGAGTTTGCCTGACCCACGAAAAATATGGAACATTAATTGCTGCTCATACATATGGTCTCGCATTTGGAAAATTTCTTAGCTTTAAAATAAATCATCTGATTCAATGAAATGTAATGCCTATCATCACCTATTTTTATATGTATCTCAGACGAATTCCTATACCTCCGTTACTCTTCGATCATATTTTATTTGTACGAGGTGGTGTAAAATGTTTAAATTATATTTAGATCCTGGTCACGGGAGAATGGACCCAGGAGCTATTGGCAATGGGATGCAGGAAAAAGAAATTACCTTAAATATTTCCCATAGCATCCGAAATCTCTTGGAAAACCATTATGAAGGCCTGCAAATTAAAATGAGTAGAACAGCAGATATTACGCGCAGCTTGAAAGAACGTACAGATGATGCGAATGCTTTCGGTACGGGGGCCAAAGGATGGATTTGTGGAAGAAGTGGGAGTCAATGTGGCGTTAATTCGGAAACGAATCAAATCAACCAGCATGGTTTATGAAACGAAAAAAGTAGGCGTTCGCACGAAAACAACCGTTGCAATTCTTTACATGCGTGACATTGTTGATCCTAAGATTGTTCAAGATGTAAAGAATAAATTAGATGATCTTCACATTGACGGAGCGTTTAGCGCCACTCAGCTAGAAGAATTAATGGAACCGACAAAAGCATTGTTTCCTTTGATGGGGTATACAGGCAGAGCAGACTTTACCGTGAACTGTATGCTCAATGGGCGTGTAGCGTTGATTGTGGATGGTACACCGGCTGCGTTGATTGCGCCTGCCAATTTATTTTTGCTTGTGAAAGCACCCGAAGATATCCACTTTACTGCTTTGGCAGCTACATTTGGTCAAACGCTTCGTTTACTTGGCTTGTCCGTATCGCTACTGCTTCCTGCATTTTTTGTTGCCATTCTTTCCTATCATCAAGATCAGCTGCCCTATTATCTACTTGCCACTTTGGGGATTAACCGGTTGGGAATCCCTTTTGATGTGGCAGTTGAAATGTTTATTGCACTTCTCTTCTTAGAAATCCTGCGGGAAGCTGGTATCCGATTGCCTTCTGCGGTCGGCTCCACGGTAACGGTTGTAGGAGGACTTATCCTGGGGATGCGGCCATTCGTGCTGGATTCTTATCCCCAGGTATCGTTGTCATCGGAGCAATTACACAAATCTTTGGTTCAACTTTATCGAGCCTATCATTGGCTGGAACGATTAGTACCTTACGCTTTTTTCTTTTCATTCTGTCTGCCACGCTTGGCATTTATGGCTTCTTTCTTGGATTATTTATTGTGCTCAGCCATTTAGCCTCATTGCGTTCATGCGGCTTGCCTTACTTGGCCCCAATATCACCTCCATTTAAAGACTTGGCCAACGCTTTGTTTCGATTACCTTGGCCATGGCGAAACACTCGACCGGACATGTTGAAGACACGAGATTCTACAAGGCAAGGGGACAGGCATAAATGAGGAGATATAAAAGTATGGTTGCACTTTTCCTTCTTCTCACCCTTACCGGTTGCTGGAGCAGATATGAAGTGCAAAACATGAACTATGCTACGGCTGTTGGAATAGACTATGTCGATGGCCAATACACCTTGTATGTGCAATTGCTTGATTTCTCGACAGTGGCCAAGCTGGAGGGACAGCAAAAAGCGGAGCAGCCCCCGGTTTGGGTGGGCAAAGGCGAAGGTTCCTCGTTTACGGAGGCGGCAAATGATTTGTACAGTACATCACAACAACGCTTAAACTTGGGACAAATCTCTGCCATTTTGTTCAGCGAGAGATTGATGAAGGAAAACAAAGTCGGAGAAGTGCTGGAATTGATCAACCGTTATCGTGAAATAAGGTACTTGGCCTGGCTGTTTAGCACAAGAGAGCCTCCTGAAGAAATCTTGCTGGCAACCCCATTTTTTAGATTTTCGCCAAATGCATCCATTCTTCACAATCCCGAGCAAAATTTCAGACAGCGTTCTATCCTTGCTCCGGTCCGCCTGCAACAATTTGTACTGGACTCAAACGAAAAGGCCAGAACCAGTTATATACCGGAATTATCGCTTCGCAAAGGTCAATGGCAGGAAAGTAATAAACCAAAAGAGCTGCTTAGATATTCTGGCATACATGTATATGATCTACACAATTATTATGGACGAATGGATCTTAAGGATTTGTCGGGAATGCCCTGGCTAAGTACTCACACGATCCGAGTACCTCTTGATTTGTTTGCCGAAGAAAAGCTTGCGGCTGTTCTTGTCGCAGAAAAACCCAAATATGAAGTGACTCCTATTGTGAAATTGAACAAGGCGTATTTCGATATTTCAGTAAAAGTGAAGGCAGGGATCAATGAATTACATACGGACCTTACCGTAAAGGAACTCACACAAATGGCTCAGGAAAAAATAGAGGAGCAAATCCGCAAAACGTATCAAACTGCTTTTAAAGAGGGTATAGATATTTACAATTTGGGCGAATCTTTGTATCGCAAACATCCACATCAATGGAAGAGCATAGCCACAGGAAAACAGCAACTCGTTTTAAACCAAGATTCCCTGCGCCATGTAAAGGTTGAGGTGAATATTGTTTACCCTGGAGGATATAAATTACATGAACATGGTGAATCCACCTCGTGATTCTGGCAAGTGAAATTATTAACTCACCTTGCTTCTTCTGCTTAGCGTTGGGGAAGCAAGGTTTTTGTTTCCCAAAAAATAGTTTAACGTTGTAAATCCGTATTTTCCTGACGGAACCCCNGTTTAAGCAAAATGGCTGAAGCAACACCCGGACTTACATATAAGCAATTGGCCAATGTATCACAATGGCGCATGTATGAAGATGCAATGAATAAAGCCCAAGCCGTATTAGTAAATTTTCATCACAAATTGCAATTGTCCTCCTATTGGGGAGACGGTACAACATCCTCGTCCGATGGTATGAGATGCAGATGCAAACCCACATTATGGAACTGGAAAAGGAGCCACCATCTATCGTTTTACAAGTGATCAATTTTCTTCTTATTACACAAAGATTATTCATACTAATTCAAGGGATGCGATTCATGTTTTGGATGGTTTGTTACACCATGAGACGGATCTAAATATAGTAGAGCATTATACAGACACGGCTGGTTACACAGACCAAATATTCGGACTGACCCATTTATTAGGATTTAAATTTGCTCCAAGAATACGAGATTTA
>NZ_JBHSQV010000021.1:0-2384 GCF_042658665.1 Marinicrinis lubricantis | reverse complement strand
GAAGTCGCTTCAAAAGCAGGGAAAAAGCTTTCCACTCTGATTCAGTGTCAATTACAGCAATGGATCTCTGCTTTACCCAATTACATCAAGGCTTATCTGCCTATTCCAAGCTGCGAAAGTTGAGTTATATACTGTTACTCAAAAATCCACTTTTCAGGGTATCCACCGCCTCTGCCTGGGTTTTGTTCATGTATATTATTTATTACATTTGAACCTCTATACCAAGCAATATAGGTATTATTTGAAATCCGATAGGTAATCTTATAAATATTATTGTTTTTACTATATTCGTTTATAAAAGGAGAATCCATCCCGTTCACTACGTCCACATTAACCACTATTCCTCCTCTTGAAGCAATTACTTTTTCAATTTCATCAACATGCTTATCCTTTAGTATACTTTTACCAATTATGACTGTTATAACAACACATATAGAAAAGATAAATGCTATTATTAAAATTATCCTTTTTTGCTTCTGACTAATTGTCTTCACCTGATTTCTTAAGAATTATTCTAACAACATAACACATTATTAATGAAGGAAAAATACTTAATCCACCATAAGCCAGCCATTTTACTAAATTGATGGTTATCACTTTGTCTAGCAAAAAGATGTAAAGTAGTATGACTATTAAACAGGTTATTAAGAAAGAAATTGCAAAAATATAGTATGCTGGGTCCGTGACAGACCTATTATAAACAAAATGCAACTTATACCAGCCATAAAAGACAATTATAATCGCTGTTACATGAGGCAATAAAATATTTACCAAATGATACTTCCAGTTTATTTTCAATATGTCACCTTCTAATAAATATTATATTGTTGAGATAGGAAATTCCTATCTCAACAATGAATAATACGTCAATTCGAAAGATGCCTCATCCATTCTGAATATGTCATTGGATATGAGGGAGCTGCCATGAATGTAATAGTGAATTGCCATTGTCCATTTACTCCAGCATCAATCGGCAATCCTGGGGTCAATTTTGCTGCCAGACCGTATCCTGCACCAAGCATCAATTCCCAGTCATTATCTGTGGGGTCTATCTGGAATTTGGATTCAGTAACAAGTCCGAAACCTAATGAAGTTCCAGTACTTAGACTTTCATTTATTTCGGAACCAGAATTATGTATAGCTGCACCACTGGTTATACTGAATTGTCCACCTATTGAACCATCTGTTCCATAATTAATAGCTATGCTAAGGCTATTTCCTTGAATCTTTAACTCTGTCCCCACATTCATGATAAAGCTTGCAGATGCTTCCGCCTTAAAGTACCAGTCGGCCACTATGCCATTATTAGTTATTTGCATACGATTAAAAAATGGACTATTTAGTATTTCTTTTTTACCAGTACTATAATTATATCTCTCCACCTCATATAAAATCTGAGATCGTATATAAAGTGCACTGTCATGGGCATTCTGCATCTCTTTGATGTCATTTGATTCTTTCGCCTTTTTCCATTTCTCCTGGTATTGTAGAATTTTATTTCTCTGTTGCAATGACAGTGCAGGAAATAAATTCTCATCATACTGCATAAAATGCCCACTCGGATCCACAAAATTGATCGGATTGTTGCCCACATACGTATACTGATTCTGGCTTAACGCATTCCAGATATCGCCCTTATACGTATCCTCACTTATGAACCGTCCTAGCTCCGGCTTATAATAACGTGCTCTTGCATACGTTAGGTCACTGTAATAATCATAGCCTAATCCGGTATAACCGAACAGGTTGTCTGGGCCGGCCCAGTTGATGTCGAATTTCTTTGCATCGAGTACGACGCCGAATTCGTCATAGTGGTATCTCGCGCTGATGCGGCCATCCTTCTCCAGCAAGCCGATGACACTGCCTAGACCGTCGTTCAGATACAGCAGCGTCTTCGGTTCGACGCCTGGTTCCGCTCCACCCGCTCCCGGCGTCGGCTCCCAACCGTTGTTGCCGTCATATGCCGGAAGNGATGTCGTTCGTGAAGCGCAGCTCCCAATGCTTCTTCTTGTACTGCTGCTCCCAGCCGTCTCTCGGACCGCCCTTATGATAATCTGGAATCGACTCGTCTTCCCATCCGCACTTCTTCGCTAAACCCGGCGGAATAAAGCCTGGCGGCACCACATGGCAGTTTTTCGGACCATTCCCATTACCATTCCCATTACCATTCCCATTACCATTGCCATTATTTCCATTTCCGTTGCCATTCCCGTTATTGCCATTGCCATTTCCGTTATTGCCTTTCGGTCCGGCCGCGACATCCATGGTCATTCTAACGCGGTTGCCATCACCGTCATAATCGTAGCGGCTGATGTCTCCCTTATGATTGATCATCTGGCGCAGGCGTCCCGCTGCATCCCATTCATACTGCTCCCACAGCTCGG
>NZ_JBHSQV010000020.1:0-663 GCF_042658665.1 Marinicrinis lubricantis | reverse complement strand
TAGGAAATCGTCTCTCAAAAACAAGCATTTGGGGCGACGTGATTGAAACGGAAACTTACGTGTACGATGCAGCGGATAAACTGCTGGAGATGAGAAACGGTTCCGAAACGAACCAATATACGTATGACATGCGCGGCAATCTTCTATCCGTCGTGAAGCAGTCCAACAACATCCTAGATCCTTCCGTTACCGGTATGGTATACGGTTCGTATATAGGGATGAACATGGAGCCTGTAACGGTGACAGACGGGGTGTATGAGATGCCTGTCATTCCGGAACAATGGCTGCTTCTCCAAGCACAGGGAGAAACCGAGCTGTGGGAGCAGTATGAATGGGATGCAGCGGGACGCCTGCGCCAGATGATCAATCATAAGGGAGACATCAGCCGCTACGATTATGACGGTGATGGCAACCGCGTTAGAATGACCATGGATGTTGCGGCCGGACCGAAAGGCAATAACGGAAATGGCAATGGCAATAACGGGAATGGCAACGGAAATGGAAATAATGGCAATGGTAACGGGAATGGTCCGAAGAACTGCCATGTGGTGCCGCCAGGCTTTATTCCGCCGGGTTTAGCGAAGAAGTGCGGATGGGAAGACGAGTCGATTCCAGATTATCATAAGGGCGGTCCGAGAGACGGCTGGGAGCAGCAGTACAAGA
>NZ_JBHSQV010000019.1:0-622 GCF_042658665.1 Marinicrinis lubricantis | reverse complement strand
GCACATCGGAAGCGATGGCTGGGAGCCAGCCGCCGAAGGTGGGGCAGATGATTGGGGTGAAGTCGTAACAAGGTAGCCGTATCGGAAGGTGCGGCTGGATCACCTCCTTTCTATGGAGTATCGGATGGCGATGATCATCCATACCAATCTATGCACAGTTCACTCGTTGTCAGTTTTGAAAGAGCAAAAGCTCTTTCGCATGAGAAGATGAGCTTCCAATCTTTACAGGTTGATCAAGACATCCGATCATGATATGATGATCTTCCGCTGATGAGGCGGAGATATGAAATTGCTTTTCATTCTATTGAATGAGTATCGAATCGAATGTGCTTCATATTCGTTTCGATGTTTAGGTAAGAATGAAAACAATGATTTGTTCCTTGAAAACTGGATAGCGAAAAAGTGTTAAGGCAATGCAAGTGTAGTCATTGGTGATACGCAAGTATCACTACCTATACTAGATGTTAAGCGAGGATATATTTTGGGTGAGCGACTTTTACGCGAACCAACATATATTTCTTGCACGAGCGAACATTTTGGTATGACCGACTTTTACGCGACAGCGTACGGAGGGTATGCCAAAATGAGAGCGAGGATAAGCTAGTAAGGGCACACGGAGGAT
>NZ_JBHSQV010000018.1:0-2149 GCF_042658665.1 Marinicrinis lubricantis | reverse complement strand
ACTTCACTTCCTCTCGGAGTTTTTGGGTTTGGTCACTTGAAAACTTCTCCAAATTGGGGTGAAGTCCCTTTTTTATCTCTGAAAATCCTTCTGTAACAAGGGCTCAGGTTTCTGCAAAATGCTCAATCAAAAAAGGCCATGGTCTCCACCAGAGGTATAAAGTTTATTCCCATTTCTACATATGGCGCATGCATTAATGGCACTTCTACACCATTCACCCATGCGGTCAGTTCACCAATCTGAAAAACCGCTTCTGAATAATCGCTCCAAATAGTGATCTCTTGGCTCTCCATATCCCATTCATCTTCAACACCATCCATCATGTAATTGATGGAAAATGATGAAATATATGCCGTATTATCCTTATACGTAATGAAAGCACCGAAGCCTGTGGACTTCCCTTCGAAGATGACCTTTGTTCGGCAGACGGCTCCTCACCGGATTCCAGAGCCAATGCTGCTTGACTTGTCGTAAGCATTAACAGCATTACTAGCGTATAGGCAATCATTCTTTTATACATTGGATACCCCCTTCTTATGTCCTGCGGCGCACATTAATTTTGTTATATGAAGCAAGACATTGTACCCATCGTACACGATTATGTTTGTCGAATGTAATCACAATTTGTCGCAAGATAAATTTTTTTGTAACTATTCTTTTGAAGGATGTGCCATTCTGGATTGTTTCGGTGAGTCGAACCTTAATGGAAAAACAAAAAAAGAGCCTCACGGCTCTCCCTTTTATGTATGGACCGGTGATGGGAATCCTCCGTGTCTTCTGATTTAAATTGAACCTAACGGTTCGACTATGGAATACACTGACGCGCGTCCTATTCTCTGGTTTTTCTTCGAAGTCTTCACGGACGGTCGAACCCTTGTGGCTTCTCATCCCATCAACTGAAATAAAAAACGGACTCCTTAGAGTCCGAGCATGTTATGTATGGAGCGGGTGATGGGAATCGAACCCACGCTACCAGCTTGGAAGGCTGGAGTTCTACCATTGAACTACACCCGCATATGATGGTCGGGACGACACGATTTGAACATGCGACCCCCTGGTCCCAAACCAGGTGCTCTACCAAGCTGAGCTACGTCCCGATCTAACATATAATGGCGTGCCCTGAGAGATTCGAACTCCCGACCTTTTGATTCGTAGTCAAACGCTCTATCCAGCTGAGCTAAGGGCACATATGAAAATAATGGAGCGGACGACGAGATTCGAACTCGCGACCCTCGCCTTGGCAAGGCGATGCTCTACCACTGAGCCACGTCCGCATTAATGAATGGTGCGCGTGGAGGGACTTGAACCCCCACGTCGAAGACGCTAGATCCTAAGTCTAGTGCGTCTGCCAATTCCGCCACACGCGCATTATAACACTGGTGAGCCATGAAGGACTCGAACCTTCGACACCCTGATTAAAAGTCAGGTGCTCTACCGACTGAGCTAATGGCTCATAAAACAGGGGGTATAGGATTCGAACCTATGCATGACGGAGTCAAAGTCCGTTGCCTTACCGCTTGGCTAACCCCCTATGATATTTCGTGGTGCCGCCGAGAGGACTTGAACCCCCAACCTACTGATTACAAGTCAGTTGCTCTACCAATTGAGCTACAGCGGCAAATGGTGGACGCTGACGGGATCGAACCGCCGACCCTCTGCTTGTAAGGCAGATGCTCTCCCAGCTGAGCTAAGCGTCCATATTAAATTGGTGACCCCTACGGGATTCGAACCCGTGTTACCGCCGTGAAAGGGCGGTGTCTTAACCGCTTGACCAAGGGGCCAAATCATAAGCTCCCAACCGGATTTGAACCGGTGACCTCTTCCTTACCATGGAAGCACTCTACCTGCTGAGCTATGGGAGCAAATGGCTCCCCGAACAGGACTCGAACCTGTGACAACTCGGTTAACAGCCGAGTGCTCTACCAACTGAGCTATCAGGGAACAATAATAACACCAGAAGGCTTGTACCTTCAAAACTGAATGCGAAAGTGTAAGGTTGCATTGTTGAACAACATGTTGTCGATCTTTTGATTTCTCTGAACTATTGTCACATCAAATGTGTTTCGTATTTGTTGTGACGTTAAGGTAGAAATCAAAAATATGGGATAAGCCCTCGACCGATTAGTATTCGTCAGCTCCATGCATTGCT
>NZ_JBHSQV010000017.1:0-879 GCF_042658665.1 Marinicrinis lubricantis | reverse complement strand
CGGAAGCGATGGCTGGGAGCCAGCCGCCGAAGGTGGGGCAGATGATTGGGGTGAAGTCGTAACAAGGTAGCCGTATCGGAAGGTGCGGCTGGATCACCTCCTTTCTATGGAGTATCAGATGACGCAGTTCATCCATACCAATATAAGCACAGTTCACTCGTTGTCAGTTTTGAAAGAGCAAAAGCTCTTTCGCATGAGACGAGGTTTCCAACTTTTACAGGTTGATGAACAGATCCGATCATGATAGGATGATCTTCCGCTGATGAGGCGGAGATATGAAATTGCTTTTCATTCTATTGAATGAGTATCGAATCGAATGTGCTTCATATTCGTTTCGATGTTTAGGTAAGAATGAAAACAATGATTTGTTCCTTGAAAACTGGATAGCGAAAAAAGTGTTAAGGCAATGCAACAAAGTGTAATATGAGTGATGCTTTGGTATCATGAACTTACTGCTTTAGCGAGGATATATTTTGAGTGAGCGACTTTTACNCAGTCACTCATTCCTGAATCCATAGGGAATGAAGAGGCAGACCAGGGGAACTGAAACATCTAAGTACCCTGAGGAAGAGAAAACAAAAGTGATTCCGTCAGTAGCGGCGAGCGAACGCGGATTAGCCTAAACTTAACGCACTTTGTGCGTTAGGGGTTGTGGGACGTCTCACATGGAGTTACAAAGGAGTACATTAGGTGAAGCGGTCTGGAAAGGCCCATCAGAGAAGGTAACAATCCTGTAGCCGAAAATGTGCACCCTCCGAGACGGATCCCGAGTAGTGCGGGGCACGAGAAATCCCGTATGAATCTGCCAGGACCATCTGGTAAGGCTAAATACTCCCTAGCGACCGATAGTGAAACAGTACCGTGAGGGAAAGGTGAAAA
>NZ_JBHSQV010000016.1:0-1620 GCF_042658665.1 Marinicrinis lubricantis | reverse complement strand
CATAATAATATATTTTTATTTAAATATTGTAATTTAAATTCCATATTTTCGTGATTTATGGTAATATTTTCTTGGAATATAATACTATATTATGGAAAGGGAGTTTGAAATAATGAAACTGTTATCTGTAATTCTATCTTTGGCATTTGTCTGTACTATCGTGAATCCTAGTTCAACAATGGCAGAAAATAGGGTATCTGATGTAATTTCACAAGAAGCTGAATCAATTTATGATAAGTCAGGAGAGGAAATAGGAACAAGATATAGAACAATTGAAAGGGAAATTGATGGGAATAAAATTATACTGAAAAGTAAGACGATCGAAAAATTATATGATGGTAGAGAAAATGAAAAAATAAGAGAAACAGAATTTATCAAAACTGAAGACGAAATAATAATCGATGGTGTAAAATACAATCCAGATGATGTAATAATTGATTTAAAAAATCATCAAAATGGAATGCAGCAATCTTCAATAAATAATGTTGCGCAAAGACAATTAGCAGCTGGTTATACCATTTTATCTGAAAAAGGATATTCGACGTACATAAATTACAGTCATAGGAAATATAATGTTCCTGGGAGCGTTATACCAGGGGGAGCAACATGGTATGTAACAAAAATGTATGTCGCAAATGGAACAGCAGGAGTAAGTTCTGCTCTATTATTAGACCCTAATAACCACGCAAACCAGACCGTAACAATCTTCCAGCACACTAATGGTCAGTACGCAAGCGTTATTGATGATTTTGAAGATTACACGAATATTGTAATTGAAGCTCGCGATGATTTAGAATTGTTATCAGTTGAACTTTCTGGATTAATCGGGTTTGGTGCTATTACTGCAGCTACTGTATGGGCTCTGATCGGTACAGTTGGAGGCGCTGGAATTATTGCTGCGCAAATGTATGAAGCGTACGCTGATGCTCGTGACGCATTAAAAGATGCATACAATTTAATAAAGAACATTCCAAGTGTAAATGTCCCAGGTTAATGGAGTGAATGCCCTTTGGAAATAACAGATATTTTGCAATATATTTTTGCTTTTGCTACCCCGACTATTATTATTTTCTATCTGCTTAATAAACATGGAAGTCGTAAAGATAAAATAATTTTTTATTTTTTGGTTATTATTTGGTTAATTATTTCTATACAATCAATTATACTTGACTAATGTTTACCAACAACAAATCGGATATCATTAGCTGTCGAAAGAGTTTCGACAGCTTTTTTGTTATGGCTTTAGCCAGTTGAGTGCGTGAAACGCGCGAAACAGAAAACCACCCGCTATGCGGGTGGAGGGTTCTAGGGTTTGACCAACAAGACCATTCCGATAAAATTGAGATGTTCAGGCTCAATAATGAAAGGAATGGTCTTAGATGGCAAACAAGAGCTATAGTCTAGCTCACACGAAGTGGATGTGCAAATACCACATTGTATTCACCTCGAAGTATAGACGGAAAGAGATTTATAATCAAGTGAGAAAAGACTTGTGTAACCGTCAAGTACTTTTGAGCAGATTCCGCTAAATAAGTTTCAACACCTATGAATTACCAAATATGGTTTCTCGGTGCTTGAGGCGGAAGCTATCTCCGCTTAGCTTTATCACTTCGCTCTTGT
>NZ_JBHSQV010000015.1:0-3090 GCF_042658665.1 Marinicrinis lubricantis | reverse complement strand
GTTTATACTTCATATTGAGCGTCCTCCTTCAATTAGGGCAGTGAATGTCGAACCATTCCGAGACCCAGCATACAGGAGGCGCTTTTTCTTTTCAAAGAGCAAATTACTTCATTACAGGAATGGCTCCTATAATATTTTTAACAAGGAGTGAACTTTCTTGTACAAACAGAATGGAAAGAGAAAGCAATTACAAAGAGTATTACAAAGAAGTGTAGCTATTGTTCTATTGTTTGCAGTTGCGTTTATGTTGTACATGTATTTATTCCCCCACCATAAGACAATTTATGAAATTATTGAAGATGAATCTATTGAAATAAACAGAGAATCTTTAAAAGGGATTGTCTATGATGAAGACTACCGGCTTTATGCGGCTATAAGCAAAAATAAGAATGAGGAGATACAATTCATCTCTATAAAGGATAATGATTTGGAGAAAATTGAAAAGTTAATTGGGGACAACGATCTGTTGCAGTGGGTATATTCTTTGAATTTGAATGATGGAACTAAGAACATACTATTTGGTAGAATCAATACAAATAATTATAAATCGGTAGAAATAAAAGGAGTACCAAATAACGAAATAAATTATTTAACATATAATAATCAAACTTATTTTTGGGTGGAGGCCAATTTGGAGCTTCCTATAGATATTAAGCTATATGATGAATTCGGGAATGTAGTATTTTCAAATATGGATGGAATTGGTGTTGAAAACCCGTTGAAATAATTAAAAAGGAACAGGGAGACAAACTCTGTTCATTTTCACAATAATTTTAGTTAGTCTCGGAGATTTAGAAGGAGAATGTATGATTTCCAATTTGTTTTAGCTTTTCTTCTGTTTAAAACTCCAGCTTCCTTGAGTAATTTCAGCGTTATAAAAGAAACAAACATCTTTTTCGATCACTTGTTCACCTTCAAGAGCCTTAATTGCACAATGAGTAACGATTATTTTACCTCTCCGCCCCAATGGTCAACTCTTGCTTTTACATATGTTTCATATTCGTCTTCCATCTTTTCTACATCATTTTTCTCCAGCTCAGTCATGTAGTCGTCCCACAACGAATCGAAATCCGCTGGATTCGCCAAGATGATTTCTGGAATACGTCTTCTTGTAATTTCTTCCATCGTTTTGAATAGAATTGCCAGATCGGAATCACTTGGATAAGAAATATCCCAAGCTGCGCCCCAAGCCTTGACTGGAAATTCATCCGGCTGCGGCCACAATTCAATCCATCTTTCAACACCGTATGCAGCTAGTGTTTCTTTCTCCGCATCGCTGTAGTTATCAATCACTTGCTCGGGGAAGGTTGTTGTAAAATAGTTACCCGTGGAATCCTTGACTCCGTCGCCATAACGGGCAGAAATACCGTATGAACCAATGCCTGTTTCTTTGGTGAAATTAGCATTGTCGTTATTTTTCCGATCTAGTACGTTTTCAGGAATGTAGCGCACGCCATTTTCATCATACTTATAATGTTTGTCCTCAATTCCCCAGTTAATCAGCACTTGACCTTCTTCTGACGCTAACCAATCCAGAAATTGAATTGCACGAACGGGATCTTCACACTCTGTCGTGATACCGATACCCCATCCAGCCAAAAAGCCAGTGTTTTGCAGGGAGTGATCTTTATACTCTTCGGACAAAGTTATAGGGAAGTGGGCATAAGTTTGCTCGTATTTTCCTTCAGCCTTCAATGAATTGACCGCATCGTTAAAGCCCCAGTCCTGGTCAATGACACCAACAATGCGGCCGGATGCAATTTTTGCTTTATATTGGTCTTCCTTCTGTACAAATGCTTCTGGATCGAGCAAGCCGATGTCGTTCATATGGTTCAGCCAGCGGAAATATTCTTTTTCCTCCGGGCGCCTATAGTGATAAGTGACTTCATACGTTTTTTGATGAATATGAAATTCGCCATCGTCTGGCGCTCCTGTCGTATAGAAGGCAGGGTTTGTGACTCCGATCATGATTCTCCAATCATCTGCGAGCACCGATAAACCAATCGTCGGCTGACCGTCAGCTGTCGTAGGATGCTTCTCAACATACTGCTGAATCACGCGTTCATAATCTTGAACCGTTTTCATTGCTGGATAACCTGCTTCCTTTAACGCTGCATGCTGAACATGAAAGGAACCTGCAATATCCATATATTGTTGACCTACACCGTTCAAGGAGGGAAGGATATAGATCGATTCATCATCCTTGCTCCATTTCAGGCGCTCCATGTATTCACCGTAAACTTTCTTCAAATTTGGGCCATGCTCTTCTATCAGATCCGTCAAATCTATTAATGCCCCAGCATCCACCAATTTGCTGGCATCTCCTGTCGGAGAAATCAAGTCCGGATAATCACCGCTTGCAATCATCAGTGCAATTCGGTTGGCATCCATAGAGATTTCCGCTTTCAAGGTAACGCCTGTTTTCTTCGTTATTTCTCGTCCGACGTCGTCATTCATCTCATTCCATCCGGAAATCGGACCCGTAGACCAACTGAATGTAATTGGATCTTTGCCGTTGTCGGTTTTCGTACCGGAGTTGTTGCCCGAATTGTTCTCATTGTTATGATTTCCACAAGCCGCCAACGATGTAATCAGTGCTGTCACGATGAAGAGAATCGCCAACATCTTTGCTGCAGACTTCTTCATGCTGAAACCTCCTCGTATCATATGTTTTGTAGCCAACTTCTAAATGATTTCCAGTCCCTTAGGGGACTGGAGCGAGCCTTTAAAATTTCCAGCTGTTGTTCTTTGAAAAATGAATATTGGGACTGGACTTTTCGGGATGCCCCTAGAAAATATTCCTTAGGGAACATTCGGGGAAACTCTTTTCACCCCCTGTAGCACCGTCTACATAAAAAGTCTGTTTCCCTGGCGTCTCGTTTGAACTTCTTACCCGCTGGCTGTTCCCTTCGGCAACCCACGCTCGAAGATAGCAGCTTCGAGGCAGCTCGTGGATCGAAGGATGTTCTCATATGCGAGGGTGATTGAGCTGCGAGCGCGCTAGGGGCATGCCGAAAAGTCTAGTCCCTGAATCCCACACGAAAGGAGGAATTCCATTGAAGCTATTTGTCGGTATTGACGTGAGCTCCA
>NZ_JBHSQV010000014.1:0-608 GCF_042658665.1 Marinicrinis lubricantis | reverse complement strand
TAGCGCCTAGGCATCCTCCGTGTGCCCTTACTAGCTTATCCTCGCTCTCATTTTGGCATGCCCTCCGTACGCTGTCGCGTAAAAGTCGGTCATACCAAAATGTTCGCTCGTGCAAGAAATATATGTTGGTTCGCGTAAAGTCGCTCACTCAAAATATATCCTCGCTAAACATCTAGTATAGGTTGTGATACTTGCGTATCACCAATGACTACACTTACATTGCCTTAACACTTTTTCGCTATCCAGTTTTCAAGGAACAATACATGTTTTCACTGCCATCTTGCGACGGCGAAAACTATCTTATCATATCGCCCTTCACGTTTCAACAGGTACTGTTTTCCACGTTGAAGGTGATTCTGGTGGAGCCAAGGAGGATCGAACTCCTGACCTCCTGCTTGCAAGGCAGGCGCTCTCCCAGCTGAGCTATGGCCCCATATTTGAAGGAACATTCCTTCAAAACTGAACGCGAGCGAAAAAGTTGGATTGGTATGGATGAGCTGCGTCATCCGATACTCCATAGAAAGGAGGTGATCCAGCCGCACCTTCCGATACGGCTACCTTGTTACGACTTCACCCCAATCATCTGCCCCACCTTCGGCGGCTGGCTC
>NZ_JBHSQV010000013.1:0-66256 GCF_042658665.1 Marinicrinis lubricantis | reverse complement strand
AAGTGAAAGCGACAAATTACACTGAGCCTGAACAATTTTATTGTCAGGCTAGCGTCTTTAGGCGCAGTTTGGCAACAGGGGGTTATACCCCCAGAGCAAACCACCCGTTGGACGGGTGGTTATGATTCTTCGATGTGTTTCTTCCGATATTGGTTTGGCGTGATAGTCTCATGCTTTTTGAACACCTTGCTGAAGTATTTCTCATCCTGATAGCCGACCATTTGTGCAATTTCTGCAATGGTGAGATGTGGATTGAGAAGCAGCTTTTTGGCGTTCTTCAACCGGATTTGCCCTAAATATTCCGAAAGGTTGATATCAAACTGCTGCTTGAATTTACGGGAGATATATTCCCGGCTGACGAAAAAGCGCTCAGACATATCCTGCAGAGAAATATCCTCATGATAGTGCTGCTCTACATATTTTGCAATTTCAAAAATGATGTGCTGCTTTTGGGATTGATGGGAGAGCAGTGCATCGGACAACCGCTGCAGAAAGTCGTGCCAGTAATGGTGCCACTGCTGGTAATGCATCGTATCTGTATGTTCTCCCGGATACGGTAAATCTTCTTTCTCTATGGCGGTTAAACATTCCGCCGCTTTGCTGTGCAGTGTCTCTTGAAGCAGCTTGGATCGGAATTCGAACGCTTCCCGTCTCCATTGTTTGAGCATTTCCGGCGTAATGACCTTCTGCTTTTTGATGCAGGCCATCCAGCCATCAACGGCTTTGCCGATTTCCGTCGTGCTGCCGCTTAGAGCGGCGAGTCGCCAGCGCTCCTCTACATCAGCTAGGCTCAACGCGGAATCCGTATCGTCTGCAGGCATCTTATGAATAAAGACGGAAGGGTCGAGCAGGTTTCGTTTGCATAGCGCTTCTGCGGCTTCCTCATACAGACCCGGCATGTCAGATGGAAAGCTTCCTTCTGAGCTTATGCCGAAATGCATCCGCTGGCGCAGTGTGGAATGAAAGCCCTCGTTCATATTCAGCAAGATTTCAGGAAAGCTGTCCGTGTTCCTCCACAGCAGAAGGACGATTTTTCCGGCAGCGCCCCAATAACGGAACGCGATACCCCTATGCCCCATCTGCAAATATTCGTTGCAAATATTGTGAAGCGAGAAGTAAAGCAAGTCGCTGTTTCCGAACCGCTTAATCAGCGATGGTTCGTCTGCGGCTTGGAGCAAAGCAAGACGAAACGGACCCGCCTCGGCTGGGAGTCCGCATTCCTCCCGCAAGCGATGAAGCGAAGCCTGCTGGGACCCCGGCTCCGTGATCATGCTAGTAAGCAGCTTCTCGGTCAGCACCGATTTGTATTGATGAGCTTGGGAATTATTTTTTAAGTCCTGCACTTCTTTACGCCATTCCAAGACCGCCTTTTCAAGGACCTCGTTGACGCTTTCGGGATCGATCGGCTTCAGTAAATAATCCAAGCCTCCGTATTTGACAGCGCTGCGAACGAATTCGAAATCGTCATGACCGCTGATGACAATCATCTTCGTAGGTATACCGCTATCGCTAATCCATTTCATCAGCTCTACACCCGATTTATAAGGCATGAGCATGTCCAAGATGACAATTTGCGGTCTTTCTTTCTCTATAAGAGGAACGGCTTCAGCACCATTTTCAGCTTCCATAATTTGTTCAATACCGAGCTCTTCCCAATGGACTAACAGTTTAATCGCATTGCGTACGTGAGCTTCATCGTCTACGATTAATGCTTTCATATGTTCTCACGCTCAACTTTCATATATAAAGTAACTCCTACTCCGTGCGGTTCCAGCGCCTCTATTTCCAATCGAGCCTGCTCTCCGTTGTACCATCTCAGACGGCTCAATACATTGGATAATCCGATGCTCTCCCGCTCTTGAGCATCCGGCTGAGGCTCACCGGCTCCACTTGTTTGAACTTCCGCCAGCTTCATGCGAAGCTCCTTCAGCTTGGTCTCAGATACCCCAATGCCGTTATCCTTTACAGAAATCGCCGCGGTATTCTCATCTTCCCACCAGCTCGATATTTGCAGAATACCATTTTTCGCGGATCGATCCATTCCATGCACGAAATAATTTTCAACGATCGGCTGAAGCACCATTTTAGGCATAGGGATTTTCAAAGTCTGCTCATCCATCGTAAATTCCATCGTGAATTGATTTTCAAACCGCTGGTGCATGAGATTCAAATAAGCCTTCACATGGTCGATTTCATCCTTTAAGGTGACGAGCTGTTCTTCATTATACATACTGTATCGCATCATTTTTGCAAGCGACGAAATCAACGAGTAGATCCTAGGGACATTTTCCTGCAGCGCTAATGTACCGATCGACTGCAGCGTGTTATTCATAAAGTGAGGATTAATCTGTGCCTGCAGTGCTTTTAATTGGTTCGTTTTATTATCGAGCTGCAATTTATATTCCCGCAAATACAAGTTGTTGATCGTGTCCATCATTGATTTAAAACGGGTAGAGACAACCCCGATTTCATCACTGCTGACCGTTTGAATATCGACGGTTAAGTTTCCGGATTGAATTTCATTCATATATCGCATCAGCTGTTTAATCGGTTTCGTGATTTGGATGGATACCCAGATCGTAGCGGCAATAACAACAAGCAGGGTAATTGAAAAGATGACGATGTTAATAAATGCTGCCTGATTGGATTCTTGAAACAAAGACGAAGATGGAATTTGCTTCACCAGCAGCCAATTGGATATTTCAGATTGAATGCGATCGAATACATAGACATTTCCGTTCAACTCGAAGGAACCGTTCGTCTGTTCCTGCAGTATTTTGGACCTGGTCCATCCTTCATTCAAGGGGCGGCCGAGGAGATCCTCGTTGCCCGAATAGATGACATAACCCGCTTGGTCTAAGATGAAGATTTGCTCTTCCTCCGCATGGTACAGTTGACTGGAAATGCTTCGCAGTGAATCGAGCCGGACATCGATCGATAAAAAGCCAAGCAGATCGTTAAGTGGAATACGCCGAATGGGGCGATGCAGCGTAAAGACATTCTCCGCTTTATAGAGTACAGGCTCTAAAAAGCCATAGTTATGGCTCGTATGTGTAGGTTCGATCGCCGGGCCGATGTCTAAGAAAGCCTTCGTATCTTGAAAAAGAGGTACATCATAGTAGTTTAACGGGATGTTCTCGTAAAGCAGCATAGCCCGATTGTCTGCGCTGTGCAAATAGATTTGGAAAATATCTTGATTCGAATTCGCAATCGTTTGCAATGTATTGTACCACCGCGTTTGACCCATTAGATCATCCGGACCTAGTTCCAAGGAACGGTAAAACGCGGCATCGGAATACACAATGAGAGAATTGCGGTCGAGTTCCTTTACATAGTTGAGCAGATTTTGCGCACCTTGATAAATGAGATTTTGATTTTCCTGAATGGCTCGTTCTTTTAAAGAGCGATTCGTGTAAGTGTACGATATCGCAATCGTTAAAAGCGCCGGAACAATGATGGCAATGAGCAAAAAGACGATGAGTTTAGAGCGAATACTTCGAGGTTTCATGGTGTCACCCGCCCATCAATAAATTCCACCAAATAGGTCACAAGCGTGAGTGTATCATGTTTTGTCGCATCTGTATACTTTTGAAGTACAAACACAAATAATATGTTAAACGAAAAGGGAGGAGCCCATGAGCAGCAATAAATTATCTCAATTTATTCAGCAGATTTTCTTCGTTGGGCCGGCCACCATATTATTCGCCATTATGATGATCATACCGTTCGGTCTTGGTATGTATTATTCATTTACGGACTGGAATGGTGTAGCAGGAACGGTGAACTGGGTCGGACTAGATAACTTCAAACAAATCTTTAGCGATGATCAATTTTTTGATTCCTTCTGGTTTACTGCTCGGTTTACGATCGTCGGGGTCATATTGGTAAATTTGATCGGATTTTTCTTGGCATATTTTTTAACGATGAAGCTCAGAAGCCGTAATTTTATGAGAACCATCTTCTTTATGCCGAACGTCATCGGCGGATTACTCTTAGGATTTATCTGGCAGTTTATTTTTATCAATGGCTTTTCGACGATTGGCGAGCTGACAGGATTGTCTTTCTTTGAGCTTCCTTGGCTCGGTACGCCGCAGACAGGGTTCTGGGGAATTGTGCTGGTATTCGTATGGCAGTATTCTGGTTATTTGATGGTCATCTATATTGCAGCACTGTCCAATGTACCGAAGGAATTAACCGAGGCGGCTGAGATTGATGGAGCCAGTGCCATTCAACGATTGCGGAACATTACACTGCCGCTTATTATGCCGGCCATTACGGTAAGTTTGTTTCTGGCGATTTCTTGGACATTCAAAATGTTCGATTTGAACCTGGCGCTTACAGGCGGTGGACCGTTCAAGACGACAGAATCGCTGGCACTCAATATTTATAACGAAGCATTTATTAATAACCGCTACGGATTAGGTACGGCGAAAGCCCTGTTATTCTTTGTGATCGTCGCCATCATTACCTTGATTCAAGTCAAAATTACGAAGAGCAAGGAGGTAGAAGCGTAAATGAAATCCGCGAATTCTTACAAAAAACGGCTGCTTCCGCTGGAAATCATTTTGCTGATTGTGGGCTTGGTATTCATTGCTCCGTTCTACTTCCTGTTGGTTAACTCGGTGAAATCGTTCGGCGAAATTTTGCAGAACGCTGCGAGTTTTCCGTCGATATTCCAATGGGAGAACTATTCTAAAGCTTGGCAGATGATGGATTTCCCGCGTGCATTCTGGAACTCTCTCACCATCACAGTCATCGCCAATATCTTGTTGGCTTTAATTAGTGGGATGGCCGCATATCGAATGGTCAGACGCAACACGCGGTTCAACAAAACGCTCTTTATGGTGTATGTCGCTGCGATGGTCGTGCCTTTCCAATCGATCATGATTCCGCTCATTAAAGTGGTGAACTGGTTTGGTCTCAGCAATAGTATGCTTGGACTATTGATTTGTTATTTAGGCATGGGAACCTCACTGTGTATTTTCTTGTTCCACGGATTCGTGAAGTCGATTCCTCTAGAAATCGAGGAAGCGGCCGTGGTCGATGGCTGCACGCCTTACGGTGTGTTTTTCAAAATCGTCCTGCCGCTTATGAAGCCGATGGCTGTGACCATAATTATTCTGAATGCGTTATGGATTTGGAACGACTATCTGCTTCCATCCTTGATCCTGCAGGATGAGGATCTGCATACGATTCCGCTCGCAACGTTCGGATTCTTCGGCCAATATACGAACAAATGGGATTTGGCTTTGCCTGCTCTTGCGATGGGAATTGCACCGATCGTTATTTTCTACTTGGCACTTCAAAAATATATTGTTGAAGGTGTCGCTGCAGGTTCAGTGAAGGGTTGATCAGATCAACCCTTCCGCATGATCAACATCTTCTACTATATTGATCAATATTTTATGTGTAATCGCTCACATCATTTGAGGCATAATGACATCAGACCTGAGAAACAAAGGAGGAAATTAGACATGAAGAAATGGACCAAGTCCAGTCTTATCGTTGCAGTATCTGCGATGATGGTGTTTGCGCTTGCTGCATGCGGCGGAAACAATAATGAAGGTAACAATGGGGGAACACAGGGAGATAGCTCAGAACAAAAAACCGTATCTATCTTCCAATTTAAAACGGAAATTGTAGAGCCGCTTAACGAGCTCGCAGCTGAATTTGAAAAAGAATATCCAAACATCAACATTGAAGTCCAAACGGTAGGCGGCGGTGCTGACTATGGTGCTGCGCTAAAAACGAAATTCGCTTCGAACCAAGCTCCAGACATTTTCTCCAACGGCGGTTACGCTGAAATGGATATGTGGTTTGAGCATCTAGAAGATTTGTCCGACCAGCCTTGGGTTGAGAATCTTCTTCCACTTGCCAAAGAACCCATGACGAAAGATGGTAAAGTGTATGGTTGGCCAATCGGTCTAGAAGGCTTTGGATTCGTTTATAACAAAGACTTGTTTGAGCAAGCAGGAATTACAGAAGAGCCTAAGACCATCTCCGAACTTGTAGCTGCAGCTGAGAAATTGGAAGCAGCAGGAATTACTCCTTTTGCGAACGGTTATAAAGAATGGTGGCTCCTTGGCCTTCAAGGTGTTAACGTAGCATTCGGTGCACAAGAAGATCCAACGGCTTTCATTCAAGGCCTATCCGACGGCACAGAGAAAATCCCTGGCAACCAGAAGTTTGAAGAATGGGTTGACCTGATCGACCTAACTTTGAAATACGGTAACAAAAATCCTTTGACTACGGACTACAACACACAATTGAGCTTGTTCACAAGCGGTCAAGCGGCAATGATGCAGCAAGGTAACTGGTCCCAGGTTCAATTGGATGAAATCAGCCCGGGGATGAACATTGGCTTCCTGCCAATGGCAGCAAACGATAATGCAGAAGAAAGCGACAAGCTGCATGTTGGGGTGCCTTCCAACTGGGTTATCAACAAAAACTCCCCAGTGAAGGAAGAAGCTAAAACATTCATTAACTGGCTTGTTACTTCCGAAATCGGTCAAAGATATATTGTAGAAGAATTCCAGTCGATTCCTTCCTTGTCTTCTATTGAAGTAGCGGAAGGCGCGATGGGACCATTGTCTAGTGAAGTATGGGAGTATGCACAGGCGGGTAAGATCTTCCAACTGCAAAACTCCAAATTCCCAGATGGTGTAGGTCAAGAATTTGCGAGCGAAATTCAAGCTTATATCGGTGGACAAACGTCCAGAGAAGAGCTGCTGCAGCAAATGCAGGATTCTTGGGACAAATTAGCAAAATAAGATCGTTCGAATGAAATGAAGGGACTGCCTTCGTCGTGATATGCTCCCCTTTAAGTAGACAGGTGAAATAAATAAACCTGTTGCTTAAGGGGGAGTTTTCTTTTGGCCAAAATAAATGAATTCAATGCAGCAGAAAAATTAGCGGTTCTACAAGAACTGGAAATGGGTTTTCCAGAAAATTAACCCAGAGCATGTCCCGAGTTGGCAGATGCATTGATAATGGCCCAATGGAATCATTCTGGGGAACTCTTAAATGCTAGAAGTATTATTTGCACACATACAGTACCTTTGAGGAACTTAAGAAAGACATCGATGATTACATTCATTTCTACAATAACGAGCGTATACAGGCAAAACTAAACGGCCTGAGTCCCATTGAATTCAGGACTAAGGCCGCATAGTGTTTTATATTACTTGTGCTGTCTACTTGACGGGGTGCAGTTCACCTTTTGTTATTTTTTAAATCATCCCATTTCACGGGAATATGCTGCAAAGCTTAGTGTGAATTGGAAGGATTATTTCTGTTACATAGGGAATGAGGCAGCGGGCATAATAAATCAAGCCGGTCACAACAATGAAATGAGGTGGCGCAGCCTTGACTTATGAATGCCATTATTGCGAGCAGGAAACGTCCTCCGTGCATACCGTTACTGTTTATAATCAAGAAGGAATTGAAGAAGGACTAGAACTGCTTTGTGATCCATGTTATGAAGACTGGCTACACTCTCTGAAAGGATGATGAGGGGCATCCCCTCGTCATTCTACTGACCCCATTTCAAGAGCATGGAAAGAGTACAGCAGGGAGTCCCCTCGACATTGGGGTCAATGGTGAAGTGAATCGCACTGGGCGTATATTTGGAAGTGATTTTCGATTCGGTTCCTATCGTAGCGATGAGCCGATCTACTTCATGTTGGTTGCCGGCTTGTGCAGCTGCCATGAGTTGATAGGCGAAGTTCGCTTCACTCAGTTTGCTGAGAATAAGAGATCCGTCTCGCATCAGCTTTCGAAATGAAGTAACGGACTGCGTGAATTGCTGGGTGTCTACGGGCGGATATTCTCGGGCTGTGTAGGCAGTCCAATAGGGTGTGACGTAAGGTGCCGGGTATAAAGTATAAGTGTAAGGGGAATAAGAAATATGATAGCTCATGAATGTCTCTCCTTTGCAGTATATGACCAATATATTGTAGGATCAGGGCGGATGTGCAGAGTGAATGAACGGAGCTGAACTTTAAAGAAACAAAGCTCTTGTATTTTTCAACGAAACATGCTAAACTAAAGAAAATCATGATATTGACCTGAATTCACATATTGTAGAGGGTTATTATTTTGAGGTCCATATAACCTTGTGCAATATGTGAATTTTTTATTTACTTTAAGTGCGTGTTCAAAAAGTTAACTTTTCATTAGCAGGAAGATAGAATGAACCTGAAAACTGAGCATCTGAGCTTGGCGGAAGCTGAGTGAGGAGCGGAAGGCTAAGGCGAGTTCATGGCAGATAAAAGGTAACGATTTGAATCCTCTTTTAAATAAAAAGGTCATGTGTGAAAAACATTATTGGAGGTATTTCATTATGCAACAAGGAACAGTTAAATGGTTTAACGCAGAAAAAGGTTTTGGCTTTATCGAAGTAGAGGGCGGAAGCGACGTATTCGTTCACTTCAGCGCGATCCAAGGCGACGGCTTCAAAACTTTGGATGAAGGTCAACGCGTTGAGTTCAACGTAGTTGAAGGAAACCGCGGACCACAAGCAGAAAACGTAGTAAAACTGTAATAACAGTATACAACTGCGGAAGACGGCCCTTAACTTTAAGTTAAGGGCCGTTTTTTTTTATGGTTTATTAAGGCTGTCCTAGAAAAACCATCTGCCGCATTGGACGCAGTGAATGCACAATCCGTCCGGGGTCCTAATCCATTCCCTTCTGCAGAAGGTATGCGGGTGGAATGAAATAAAGGAAAATGAGAATGCATCAAGTTAATCGTATTTTTATATATTTTAACAGTGATTCTCGTTGACAATGCGAACAACAGTTTGATATTATTGAAAACGGACAATTGTCCGGTGGTAAAGTGTGGAAATTATAGATACCAAAAACACACTTGATGATTGCCGGCAAACTCCATATGCCGCTCTGCGGCAAACTATATTTTTGGATGGAGAAAGTGGAGGAGGGAGACAAATGAATACAGCTAGTGCAGAAGCAAGTCCGCAAGTGAATGGCATCGATTTATCGAAAATAAAAAAGCTTCCAATTGTTATATCGCTCATTATCGGCGCATTTATTGCGATGCTGAATGAAACGGTGCTTAACGTAGCGTACACCGATTTAATGGCGGATTTGAACGTCACATCGACTACGGTTCAGTGGCTTTCAACCGGATTCATGTTGATTGTCGGAATTCTAGTCCCGATCACTGCCTTGTTAACGCAGTGGTTTACAACAAGACAAATGTTCTTGAGCGCGATGATTATGTTTACGTTAGGAACGGTATTATGCGGTATTGCACCGCAATTCTCCATACTGTTGGTCGGCCGGCTCATTCAAGCGGTAGGAACAGGACTGATGCTTCCAGTTATGATGAACACCATTCTTGTGATTTTTCCGCCTGAAAAGCGGGGAGCGGCCATGGGTTCGATCGGACTCGTTATTATGGTGGCGCCAGCCATCGGGCCTACGTTGTCGGGTCTGATTGTAGAGCATTCAAGCTGGCGCTGGCTGTTTTATATGGTGATTCCGCTTGCAGTGTTTTCTGTTGCCTTTGCAGCGGTGTATTTAAAGAACGTATCGGATATTACGAAGCCGAAGGTCGATATCTTGTCCATTATTTTGTCTACCATTGGTTTCGGAGGAGTCGTGTACGGCTTCAGCAGTGCCGGTGAAGGATCGGGTGGATGGTCGGAGCCGGAGGTATACTTAACTATCGCAGCGGGATTGATCTCGTTAATTCTGTTTGCTTGGCGGCAGCTTGTGATCAAGAGTCCCATGTTGGATTTAAGAGCATTTAAATTTCCAATGTTCAGCTTGTCTGTCGTGCTGCTAATGGTGATCATGATGACGCTCTTTTCATCGCTCATTATGCTGCCGTTCTATTTAAGAGGAGCGCTGATGTTAAGTGCATTCACAGCGGGTCTCGTATTGCTGCCCGGGGGTGTGATCAACGGGATTATGGCACCGGTGGCAGGTAAATTGTTTGATAAATTCGGCCCGCGCGCAATGGTGACGCCTGGTATTGTTATGCTGATCATCATCCTATGGTTTATGAGCCAGCTGACAACCGACGCTTCCACCGGTTATGTGATTTTGCTGCACTGCTTGCTGATGATTGCAATCTCAATGATTATGATGCCGGGTCAGACTACTGGTCTGAATCAGCTGCCGCGGAGATTTTATCCCCACGGAACTGCGATCATGAACACACTGCAGCAGGTATCTGGGGCAATCGGTACGGCACTCTTCATCAGCATTATGTCTTCGAGACAAACCGAATATTTAGAGAGTTCCAGCAATCCGACTGCGCCGTCCGAAATAGCGGAATCCACGGCTGCAGGCGTTCAGTATGCTTTCTTTATCGGCCTGCTGTTTGCTGTAGGCGCACTCGTCCTTTCATTTTTCTTAAAGCGGGTAAAGCCGTCTGAGGAATAATGAAATAGAAGGATAACCAAGCAGGCATGATTGCCTGGCTTGGTTTTTTCTATGCATGTAGGCACGGATCGCAATTGCTCATCGAATCTAGATGACCGATCGGTGAAGTTTGGGAGTAATCGAATATTTCGTAAAATAGCTGCCGACAAAAGGTGCTTACGAAACGAATCTAATCGTAAAGGAGCAGTTAAAGAAGCTATGGTGACACGGAGTACAGCGAATGAAATCAGCAATCGAATTTTGGATATTGCACAGACGTTATTCACGGAATATGGCGCAGATGAGGTCAGTATGCATCAAATAGCTAAAGCGGCTAATATCGGACAAGGTACACTGTACCGCCGGTATGAGAATAAAGCAGCACTCATCATGGAGCTGATGAATGAACGTTTCAACCGATTTCGTGACGAGGTGATGGAATATATCCTAGAATCCTCGCATTTGCTGATCCGTGAACGCTTGGAGTATGTCATTCAGCGATTAATCATACTAATGGATGGAAATTCGGAATGGCTGGGTGCGATGCAGTATGCGAATCGCTGCATAAGCTCAAGACTCGACTTTTATCGTTCACAGCCGTATCTCTTTTTGCAAAATGCCATTCTCGGACTTCTGGAGGAAGCCGAAGTACGAGAAGAAATCATGCCTGTGAATTTGGAATTTGCCTCACATATGCTGATTTGTGCGTTGACTCCGGATGTATTCGACCATCTCAAATATAACTGCAGGTATTCTTCGACCGACATTTATCGTTACTTCAAGGAGTGCTTTTTAGATCCGATGTTTCGTACTCAGGTGTAAAGCTCACCCGGTATAAGAATATGCCCCTTATGACAGGATGTCAGGAATGAACGTACTTGCCGTGGTCAGGGATGGCCATTTCATCAAAATGAGATGCTAGTTTCTCCAATCCGTCAGCAAGCTCCTCTCCGAACATAGGTACACCGTGTCCGGTTATTGCTGCTTCTGGCTGCAGCATATGCAGGCGCTGGACAGTGCTTCTGGCCTGATCCCAATCGGTCGTGAAATAAGTCGGAGGACCATGGATTTCTTTGCGCTGCGTAATGACGGCTAACGCGGATTCTTGTTTAACCGTGATGAATGCGTCACCGGCAATGAGTGTCTTGTCTCTGTTCCGAAACAGGGAAACATGGCCTTCTGTATGTCCCGGTGTGTGGACCCAGCGCCACTCTGGCAAATAAGGCACACTGCCGTCACTATTCAGTGCACGTATACGATCTCCTAGATCAATGCCTTGATGAGGATATAATGGAGCAATTTCCGCCATCAAACCGCCTCCGACGGAAGGATCCCCTGGGGGGTAGTCCGCTTTGCCTTGCAAATAAGGAAGCTCGCTTTCGTGGGCATAAACCGGTACGTTCCAATGCTCAAGCAAATGCTCCAATGATCCGATATGATCAAAATGTCCGTGTGTTAATACGATCGCTTTGGGCTGTTCAGAAGAGAATCTGCCTTTGGCAATGCCGCGAATTCGATCGGCAAAGCCACGAACTCCTGCATCTACAAGCACCCAATCCGAACTACCCGGCTCCCCGAGCAAAACGACGTTTGCAATCATCGTCCGATAATACATCACATCAAAGGGAAGCTGAGTGAATTCCGGCATCATTTCGTGCCCGTGATCTTTAGGTTTTGAATCGTTCAAATCGATTCTACCTCCTTTCCTGCTCTTAGATTGTACTGCGGAGCATCTTCCTATGTATAAATGCACTTAGGCTAAAACCAAAACACCTGACGAAGATTTCGTCAGGTGTTTTGGGAATACGTAATGCAGTTGCACTTGTTTTTGAAAACTATGCTTTGGAGCTCCACAATTGATCGATTTCCTCGAGGGTCTTTCCTTTCGTCTCCGGCACAGTCTTCCATGTGAAGAAGAATGTGAATACGGACATGACGGCAAACACCCAAAAGGTAGTAGCCGGGCCGATGCTGTCGAGCATCATAGGGAACGCCTGCGATACCAAGTAATCCGCAGCCCAAAGCGCCATAGAAGCGATTGCGGTAGCACGTGCTCTCACTCGGTTAGGGAAGATCTCGGAGATGACAACCCATACGACCGGTCCTAGTGAAATCGCAAAGGAGGCTACATATAATAAGAGAAATACAAGAACCCATGGACCTTCTGTATGGCCTGAGTGGAAAGCAAAGCCTACAAAGACTAAACAAACGGCCATACAGGTTGAGCCGATAAGCAGTAATGCCTTTCGCCCCATTTTGTCGATGAGCCAGAGAGCCAATATCGTAAAAATAAAATTAATCAAACCAATCATCACGGTCTGTACTAAAGCTGCATCCGTTCCTGCACCTGTAGCCTTGAATATTTCCGGAGCATAGTACATCACAGCATTAATGCCAGTCACTTGCTGTAAGATAGCAAGAATGACGCCAATCAGAAGTGCCAGACGAAGACCAGGCTTAAATAACTGACTCATCTTCGTATTTTCTTCCTTCAGCGTGAGCCGAATTTCCTTCAACTCAAATTTAGCTTCTTCCTTGCCGTTAAGCCGCTGCAGCGTTGCAAGAGCTCGGTCCGACTTTCCCTGCTTCTGCAGCCATCTCGGACTTTCCGGTATAAATAACAGGAAAATAATAAAGAGTATACCGGGTATCACACCTACTGCAAACATCCATCGCCAGCCTGTCTCTATATCCCAAGCCGTATCACCTAAGCTGGCAATAGAGGAATCGATAAAAAATGTAACAAATATAGCCGTTACGACAGCCAGTTGATATAAGGATACTAATCGGCCTCTGTATTTAGCAGGCGCAATTTCAGCAATGTATAGCGGTGCCAAGGTGGAAGCCATCCCTACGCCCAATCCACCGAACATACGGGCAAGGACCAAACCAGTAACGGTTTCTGGCAGAGCGGATGCAGCAGACCCGGCAGTGAACAGCACACCGGAAATGATGAGCGCCGATTTCCGTCCTAATTTATCGCTGATGAAGCCTGAAGAAGCAGCTCCCACGATACAGCCGATAATTAAACTGGAAACGACCCAGCCTACCATCGCGGAGGAAAGGACAAATCGGTCTTCTATAAATCCGATCGCTCCTGAAATGACAGCCGTATCATATCCGAATAAAAAACCGCCGATCGCAGCGATTAGTGATATAAAGGTAACATACCTAAGTTGCTTCTTCTTTGATGAATCTGTATGTTGCATCCTTTTCGACTCCTTGTTGGCTAATCAAATACGATAACCTTAAAATTTGCACAAGTTTAATCATAAATACTTTGGAGTCAAAAAGAAAGTGTCGGGTCGTTCCATTTTTTACTAAGAGGCGAAATCCTTCTCTCGTTACGTGTCAATGGACTTACAACGGTCGTGATCAGCTTCGGTTTCACGTGTTTGCTCTGGCGAAATAATCGCAGCCGAATTCATCAGGGAAGGTTAATTGAAAGTCATTGCTCCAGACTTGAGCGCCGAAATAAACAGCTGGCTGTTATTACCGTTAGTTCGGGAGTTGCACAGCTTACGAGACGATCGCCGGATGCGGTGAATAGAGGCTATGATATGGCAGATCAGGCCCTTTATAAGGCTAAGAATAACGGCCGAAATCGTGTGAAAATTGCTTCATGAATATCGCCCCCTCACTTTACGTGTACACATCTGGAATGGAGTATGTTATAGTACATTAAGTAACTGAAAATGAAAGAAGAAAATCCGAGCACCTAAAGCTGCTTCAATGCTCGGGAGAGGTTCGCGAACTCCCTCTATAAAAAACTAAGGGAAAACGTTGTCGTCTGGAGATAGCGTTTTTTCATATGGAATCATCGTAGAGATCGGTTCAAGAAATCTCATTCTTCTTTTCTAAAATGGCCAGTAGTTTCACGATATCAGCCTAAGAAAAGAGAGGAGATTCGAATGAAGAAAGATAAAGCAGTGGTTGTATTCAGCGGCGGCCAAGACAGTACAACGTGCCTGTTCTGGGCGAAGGAAAAGTACGCTGAGGTGGAAGCAGTAACCTTTAATTATGGGCAGCGGCATAAGCTTGAGCTCGAATGTGCTGCTCGTATAGCGAAGGAATTATCTGTACCACATCATATTTTGGATATGTCGCTGTTAAACCAGCTTGCTCCTAATGCGCTTACACGGAGCGATATTGCGATTGAGTCGGAAGAAGGAAGTCTGCCGACCACTTTCGTAGACGGAAGAAATCTTCTGTTTCTATCCTTTGCTGCTGTACTTGCTAAACAAAAAGGAGCGAAGCATCTGGTCACGGGAGTGTGCGAGACGGACTTTAGCGGATATCCGGATTGTCGGGACGTATTTATCAAATCATTGAATGTGACCTTGAATTTGGCGATGGATTATCCATTCGTCATTGAAACGCCACTGATGTGGCTAAATAAAGCGGAAACTTGGGCGCTGGCGGATCAGCTTGGCGCATTGGAGTTTATCCGAGAAAAAACGCTGACGTGCTATAACGGTATTCCAGCGGATGGATGCGGTGAGTGTCCTGCCTGCCAGCTTCGCAAACGAGGACTGGATCAATATTTAGCCCAGAGGGAAGGGCTGCGGACATGATGATGCAGCAGGTTTATCCGCAGGTGTTTCATCCGTATGCTTATGAATTAAATAAGGATATCCATTTTGCCGCGGCTCATTATGTTCCGAGCGAGGAAGCGGGGAAGTGCAGATACGTGCACGGCCATACGTATTTTGCGAATATTACGATTGCGGGCGACCTCCTTGACAGCTCCGGGTTTCTCGTTAATTTTGCTGATCTGAAACAATGGATTCATGCTAGATTTGATCATCAGCAGTTAAATCACGATGCGGCATTCAGTGATGAGGATCCAAATCGATTCCCTACGACGGAAGTGGTTGCCAGAACGGTATATGAAATTGTTCAGTCTCATTTGGACCAAATGAGCAACAGGCCAAAGTGTGTACAGGTATACTTGCGGGAAACGCCGACAAGCTACGTCGTATACCGTCCGAAGGGGATGGTGTAAGCATGGGTAATGAACGGATACCGGTTCTTGAGATATTCGGGCCTACGGTACAAGGTGAAGGGATGGTCATCGGCCAGAAGACGATGTTTGTACGTACCGCCGGTTGTGATTACCGCTGTGCATGGTGCGATTCCGCTTTTACATGGGACGGTTCGGCCAGCGATGACATTCGGCTAATGACAGCGGAAGAAATCGTATCCGAGCTCCGCAGCATCGGCGGCCGCCGCTTCGCACATGTGACGCTTTCCGGTGGGAATCCTGGCTTGCTTAAGCCGTTGGGCGGCTTGATTCGTCTGCTCCATGAGCAGCAAATCAAAGTCGCCTTGGAGACGCAGGGCAGCCGTTGGCAGGAGTGGTTCATCGATGTCGATGAGCTGACCCTGTCCCCGAAGCCGCCCAGTTCCCAGATGGCGACCGATTGGGAAGTGCTGGACGATATGATTGAACGTCTGCGGAAAAACGGATCGGATTATAGTCTTAAAGTCGTAGTGTTCGACGAAGCGGATTTGCAGTATGCCTTGGATACGCATCAGCGCTATCCTGATGTTCCTATGTATCTGCAATCCGGGAACGCGAGTGTGACAGAAACGGATCAAGAGAAACTGTTGGAACAGCTGCGAAGCCGGTATGAATGGTTAATCGACCAGGTCATGCAGAGTGAACAGTGGAAATGTGTTAAAGTGCTTCCGCAGCTGCATGCTTGGGTATGGGGCAATAAACGAGGTGTATAAGAAAGGAGACCACAATAGGATGGCAGGAAGAAAAGAAGAGGAACTGAATGGAGTAACACTGCTTGGAAATCAAGGGACACAATATGTTTTCGAGTATGCCCCCCATGTTCTAGAGGTATTTGACAATAAACATCCGGGCAGGGATTACTTTGTGAAATTCAATTGTCCGGAATTTACGAGTTTATGTCCGAAAACGGGACAGCCGGATTTTGCGACCATCTATATTTCATACATTCCTGATCAGAAAATGGTTGAAAGCAAGTCTTTGAAATTGTATCTATTCAGCTTCCGAAATCACGGTGATTTCCATGAGGACTGCATGAATATTATCATGAATGATTTAATCGCTTTGATGGAGCCCCGATATATTGAAGTATGGGGCAAATTTACGCCAAGGGGCGGTATTTCCATCGATCCTTACTGCAACTGGGGAAGACCGGGTACTAAATATGAGCAAATGGCCGATTATCGGCTGATGAACCATGATCTCTACCCGGAGAACATAGACAACCGTTAATTCTTAAAGCCCGATACGAGTGTGTCGGGCTTTTGCTTGTGCGCCACGCATGATGTCGATTGGATACAGGTGATCCTTGTTAACATACTTATGGCCGAAATAATGGTATCGCTTCCAAAGGCCTAAGTCATGTTCTCTTCCAAGAACACCCATAGCTTTTGATCTTAAAATAAAGGGTGGTCTGTTCATTCCACGAATAACATATTCTTTATCAAGTCAAACGTATAATTTGTAAACGATTTCATACTTATGACCTGGTCCACTCCTTTTATTTCTGTGAGAAATTGTATTTCATTCCATCTGATTTACATATTATGAGAATGTTGTACGAGGAAAATTGTTATTTTTTGTTGCATCATGTCTAAAAATTAGATTGAATAAACGGTCGCTATTTGAACAATTATCGAACCGAAAAATTCAACTGATAAGAGGCATCAGAAATCGACAAAAAGCAATCAAAACCGATTGCATTCGATGATAATAATGCTATATTATTGCGTAATAACGCGGTTTTATAAAATTTAATTAAAAAAACAGAAAACGACAGAAATAGTTATGCAATTCGATTATAATATCGAATATAATTATTCAAAACGAATTAAAATGTTCGTGAAGTGTGAGAGGAGAAAGCCGGTGAGTATGACTCAAAGTCAATCAAGTGAAGAATTATCAATTCTAGCGGAATACAAATGCATTCCACATCGACCGAATGATTTGAACATAAGTGACATGAAACGTCAATTTTTTAAAACGTTCCTCATACGCCTTGGCGAAGATCCAGCGATGTCGGAGAAAAATAAGAAGCCTGTACGTCCTCTCGCCGAATGGATTATGAAAACGGGCTACTCCATGGAGCAATGCTTCGAATTCGACCAGCAGAGCGGAGAACTGCTTCCACAGCAAAGACCTCAAATTGATATGGCGAAGCTGCTAAATTTATGCTTTAAGCAGCATAATATGGATTGTACTGCTGACGATTTGATGCTTCATATTATTCAAGGCGGCACACTTCAAAGCTTTTTAGATCGTGTCGATTGAAAATAAAATTCATAGAATATAAATAAAAAAGTGATTTACAAGAATATACATAATGCATTATAATTTTCACATAAAGGTCGCGAATCGAATAAATTTTATTTTATACAGTATACTTGCATAAATGGGTTCGAGAAAGAGAGAAGGGAGGGGAGCTCATTAAAGCACAGTATAAAGGAGTATTCATGGAGGGGACTCCGCAAGAAATTTGCGGGTTGATTCACCTTTTGGGCGGCTTGCCAAAAAAGCAGGAGCTGCCGCTTAGCTATACCGCCACTAAGCTTTCCTTTGCGCAGCTTAATTGGGAGCGGAGTGTACAACAGCGTAACCCATATGAGCCGGCACAAAGAAACCAAAGGATGAGGACCTGAACGCATTTTACATATTTTTTTTACATAGTGGGTCGCGAATCGAATAATAATAGAGGGTGCCATGATTGATATTCATAGTCATATTTTACCATGCATAGACGATGGAGCAGTCGATTGGACACAGTCTTTAGAAATGGCCCAAATGGCATTTAATGAAGGGGTCAGGGGGATGGTGTGTACTCCTCATGCCATGAATGGGCGTTATCATTCAACTCCAGATCAAGTCAGCGAAATGGTCCGCCTTTTGAATCAGAAATTGATCGCAGCTCGAATTGAGCTCAAGGTATACACCGGTCAAGAAATCCGGTTGAACCGTTTTATGATGAAGGAGCTGAAAGCAGGTCGCTTGCTTCCGCTGCATCAAAGTCGGTACATCTTACTGGAGCTGCCTTCGCGTATTGAAATCGATCTGATCGAAGAATGTCTGCACGAGCTGAAGATGATGGGGTATACGGCCATCATTGCACATCCGGAGAGACAGCCCCAGCTGATCAAGAATCCCAGTCTGCTTCAGCAGATGATTGACATGGGGGCTCTCAGTCAAGTGAATGCTCCATCGCTGCTCGGACACTATGGATATAAAATTCGTAAAACCGCCATGCAGTTCTGCAAGCGGCGGATGGTTCACTTCATCGCGACAGACTGTCATGATACCACGAAGCGGCCGCCAGGTATTTTGACGCGCACGTATATGAAACTAGCAAAAGAATTTGGTTATGAAGTGATAGAACAATGGAAATACAATGCACTCGCTGTCATTGAACAGGAGGCAATACAAAGGGAGACTTCGATACTCCCTAGGAAATGGTACCGCTTCTGGTAACTGTTTCGAGAAAAAGAGAATTTGGAAAACTGGAGGAACCATTTTGGAAATAAAACAATATTGGAACATCATTCGCAAACGTCTATGGATGATTGTGCTGCTGATCATTGTCAGTTGTACAGCCTCAGCAGTGTATTCCATTGCGGTCATTGAACCGCAGTATCAGGCATCCACGAAGCTTATCGTGAACCCATCGAACCAAACGGTGAGTGGGAACGTGGATATGCAGTCCATTAGCACAAGTATCCAATTGATTAAAACCTACAAAGAAATTATTCGTACGCCAAGAATCATGGATGAAGTGGTAGAACAGTACCCTGAATTAGAAGCGACGACATCTGAATTGATTTCCAAAGTGAGCGTTAACTCAGTGAATGAGACACAAGTGATGTCCGTAATGGTGGTGGATGATTCCTATGAAAGGGCAGCGCAAATTGCAAATGCGGTCTCCAAAGTCTTTCAGAGTGAAATTCCGTTGCTGCTTAAGGTGGACAATGTCAATATATTGAACGAGGCAGATCCACAGTCGAGCGCTGCACCTATTTCACCTAACACGAGATTAAATATCGCTATTTCATTCGTATTATCCGTGATGATTGGTCTTGGCCTTACGTTTTTATTAGAGTACTTGGATGACACCGTTAAAACCGAGAAGGAAGTGAGCGAGTGGTTGGGGGTGCCTGCTCTAGCCGTTATTCCTAGAGTAAAGTCGAAGGACATGACAGACTCTAAATCCGTTCCAGCTTCTAAACGTATAAGGAGTGAGAAGAATGTCACGCTCGACGCGTAAATGGCCCTTAATTGCCGAGAAAAATCCGAATTCTCCGATTTCAGAAGCCTACAAAGTGATGAGAACGAATATTGATTTTTCCAATGTAGATGACACGGTTCAAACCGTGATGATCACCTCTTCTAAGATGAGAGAAGGGAAAAGCACGACAACCGCCAACCTGGCTGTGGCCTATGCCCAATCAGGCAAGAAGGTGTTGATTATGGATGCAGACTTGCGGAATCCAACGCAGCACCGTATTTTCCAATGCTCCAATTTATATGGATTGTCTACACTGCTCAGTAAACAAAATACACTAGACGATGTCATTCAAACCACGGATGTGCAGAGCTTGGATATCATTCCGGCGGGTCCCGTTCCTCCGAACCCGTCCGAGATGCTCTCATCGAAATCTATGAGCGAGCTGTTGGAACAATTAAAGGAACATTATGATGTTGTGTTAATCGATACACCGCCTGTTATGCCCGTTTCAGATGCCCAAATTATTGCGGCTCAATCTGACGGGGTCATTCTAGTAATCGATACAGGCAAGGTAAGAAAAGAGATGGCACTGAAAGCCAAAAAGAGCTTAGAGCATGTCAATGCGAGAATACTAGGCGCCGTACTGAACAATGTGAACCGCAAGCGCTCGGAAAGCTATTATTACTACAGCTACGGGGTAACGGCAAAGTAAGTATCAAACCAAAGACTAATGATGGAAAGGTAATGTCTCCTGTACCTATATCACTGGAGGCACTCGGTCATGCTGTGGGTCCGCCGGGACCTTAGACGTAAATCGTCAAGGGTGTGATGTGGGGAAGGGTTGAATGCCCTATAGATGTGTCAAAGAGTGATCTATGACATTGAAATTTGGGAGTCATAGATTTATAAAAGCATGCAATCTATGAGCCGTGATAGTTCGATGATCATTTCATAGAAGTTCGAGCTATGCCTTTTTCGCATAAGAAGGTATAGCTTGTACTTTTATCCATCAAGATCTATCGCAATTCATAGAGAAAATTTGGAAGGGATAGGGTGAAGCCAGTGAAGAAAGTAAGAAAAGCGATCATTCCTGCTGCCGGTTTGGGAACGCGTTTTTTGCCTGCGACCAAAGCCATGCCAAAAGAAATGCTGCCGATCGTAGACAAACCGACCATACAGTACATCGTTGAAGAAGCGATGGCCTCTGGAATTGAGGACATTATCATTGTCACTGGAAAAGGAAAAAGAGCGATTGAGGATCACTTTGATAGCTCTTTCGAGCTCGAGTACAGTCTCATGCAGAAAGGCAAACTAGACCTTCTGAATGAAGTGCAGAAAGCATCCAAAGTGGAGATTCATTATATTCGCCAAAAAGAGGCGAAGGGTCTTGGCCATGCGGTGTGGTGCGCACGTAATTTTATCGGAGACGAACCCTTTGCCGTGCTGCTAGGCGACGATATTGTACAGGCCAAAGTGCCTTGTACGAAACAGCTGATTGAACAATATGAACAAACCGGCGGATCGATTGTCGGTGTCCAGGCTGTTCCTATGGATCAGACCAATCGTTACGGCATTGTAGATCCGTTTCTTTCGATTGGGGAGAGACTATACCAAGTGAATCGTTTTGTCGAGAAGCCGAAGATTGGAGAAGCGCCATCCAATTTAGCGATCATGGGCAGATACGTTTTGGATCCCGCCATCTTTAAATATCTTGAAAATCAAGAGATCGGTTCTGGAGGAGAAATTCAGTTAACCGACGCCATTCAACGCTTGAATGAGGACAGGGGAGCGTATGCTTATGATTTTGATGGTGTCCGGTATGATGTGGGAGAAAAGCTTGGTTTTATTTTAACGACGCTGGAAATGGCGGTCCAAAAAGGGGAACTAAGAGTTCCGCTTCTTCAAGCACTTGAGGAAATTTTGAATAAGGAAAAGACGCGTGAGTTAATGGTAGGTCGGGGTGAATAAGCTATGAGCTTGTCCAGGGAACAGAACGAGGCAGAAGTCATTGTCGACACGCAAACCTATTATTCCAGAACAAGAGCTGGCGGGCGAGAAGCGGGAAAGCTGTACCTTTTCATGAAGCGAACGATCGATGTCGCCGGTGCCGTCTTCGGCATTCTGTTCATGTCTCCACTGTTTTTGGTCATTGCAATGCTAATTAAGATAGAGGATCCGAAGGGACCGGTCCTTTTCCATCAGATTCGAATTGGCAAAGGAGAAAAGCCGTTTCGGATGTACAAATTTAGATCCATGGTTTCTGACGCTGAAGAAAAACTGCAGGAGCTGCTTGATAAAAATGAGGTAAGCGGCGCGATGTTCAAGATGAAAGAGGATCCTCGCATCACGAAGGTGGGCAAATTCATTCGCAAGACGAGTATCGACGAGCTGCCTCAGCTATTTAATGTGCTGAAAGGGGATATGTCCCTGGTCGGTCCAAGACCTCCGCTGCCGAGGGAAGTGGAGGAATATTCCGAATATGATAAGCTGCGGCTTACTGTCACGCCAGGCTGTACCGGACTATGGCAGGTGAGCGGCCGAAATAGTGTCGGATTTAAGGAAATGGTTGAGCTGGATTTACAGTATATCCGTAAGAGAAGCCTTCTCTTTGATTTGAAGATTCTATTAAAAACGGTCTACATCCTAATTAAACCGAACGATGCTTACTAGTACTGTGAGGAAAAATGAATGGAAACAATCTATCGAAACAAATTGTATGCAGCATTGCTACTATTGGTGTCTTTGTTCATTGCTTTCACAGCCGTTGCCCCACTTGCAATAATGAAGTTGGCAGGTTTGTTTGTTTTGGCTATTCCTTTCGTATTAGTTATTCTAGCTAAAATTAAGTTGAACAATCAGACCATGACTGTATTAATCATTCTCATGGTTTATATTAATGTATTCAACGCAATCGCTGCGTTTAAATTTGTTCCATTAATATTGGATTTATTACTGGTATTCGTGCTGTTGAAGGACTTCGTAGCAAATGGTACCAAAAATAAGATTGTTTTTTATCTGGTCTTGTCTTTTTTAGTGCTCTCGTTATTTCAAATGGTTAATCCTAACGTACCGTCGCTCCAAGCAGGTTTGGAAGGGTTTAGAAAGACATCGTTTTATCTCATTCTACTTTTGCTTGGGTTGAATTTGAAAAAAAATCAAGAGGATCGGACTTTATTCTTTAAACGGCTTGTCCTCTTTTCTATCCCCATATTGTTATACGGGATAAAACAGCAATATTTTTACAGTTCCTTTGATGAAGTCTATTTGCAAGCGAATGATGCCGATCAATACACTGGACAATTATTTGGACAGGTGAGGTCTACTTCATTTTTTGCGGGACCGTTTCATCTCGGAATGTTTTCGGCTTTCATTGCTATAGCATGTTTATATCTCATGTCTACGGCTGTCACAATAAAACAGAAGAGTCTATACACCGCTGCACTAGTTGTAGCGGTGCTGGCGAATTACTCCAGCATGACTAGGACTAATTTAATTGCTCTATGTTTAATCTTGTTCATTTATTTTACATTTTCGAATTCAAAAAGAGTGAGCATTGTTGGAAAGTGGCTGTTCATGATAACGGCCGCGGGACTCCTCGGACTGCTTCTTGCCAGTGATGACAGCGGTGTTTTTACACCGGATTCAGGTATTTTTAATTCTATATTACATGCTACCAGTGACAGCAGATTTTTAGGCAGAGTTGAAGGATGGCTCAACATCGTTCAACTATCCATGAACCAGCCCATCATGGGTTATGGTATGGGATCGGCCGGAGACACTCTTGGCAGCATATATAACTACGGCGTACATGTGACTAGTCACAATTTACTCTTGAAATTTTTATTGGAAACCGGTGTATTTGGATTGTTAATGATGTTATCGCTCATCATTTATTTAACTGTAATGCTAAGTAGAGGCGCTTTTTCAAAAACAAGAAGTACGATTCAGAGGAATGCGGCATTGCTGGGGTTATGCTCTTTAATATTGTTTCTACTGAATGGGATGTCTATCGCATCCATCGAAGCGTATCCGATTGCTGGTATTATTCTTTTCACGTTGGGTTACACCCTACCGAACCAAGATGAAAAAGTAGATACACATTCCAATAGTGAATTGCAGGTGGGAAGATGAGAAGAGATATCGTTTTTTTTCCTTGGAGAGATTATAACCAAATTCAAAGGGAAGGCTATCGTACAAGAGAAGCCAACGTCTTGAAAGAACTTATGCACAGAAATGATATCGGTACAATATTGTGTGTCAACCGTCCAAACCAACCGAAAATTCTAAATTGGGTTTTAAGTCGTACAAAGAAATACAAATACTATATCTCGGACAAAAAGAAGGATGCTGGAGTACAGCAATACAGTAGATGGTTTTCGACGTTAAAAAGGATGAATGACAGACTATATGTTCTTGAACTCGATTATCATATACCAAATCCTAAGGGAAATTTGTTAGAGCAATCGCGAATGATATTTAATACATTAGAAAATGAAGTGAAGCATGCTATTCGATTTTTGAAGATGCAAAATTACTTGTTATGGAGCTTTGATCTATCGAGATCCAAAATTTTTGGAGGCTTAGCGGAATCAAGTGGTGTAAAAGTGTTTGATGCGATAGATAATTTACTGGATCATGATCAATTTAAGCATAAAAAGATGATCAAAAATCATTATGATGAAGTTCATCGAAATGCAGATATTGTTTTTACAGTGTCGGAAAGCATTAAAAACGAGTTGTTTAATGGACGTAACAAAGTGGAATGGATTCCAAACGGCATTGATCTCAGGCGATTTACCCAAGCCGAATATCAGGAAATTGAGGATTTACCGAAGGGGAAACCGATAATCGGTTATGTGGGGTTGATGCAGGAAAGAATCGATTTAGATGTTTTACTATATACGGTCAAGACATTAAGAGATTTCAATTTTGTTTTTGTAGGTCCCTTGTTGAGTGAGGATTACTTTAAAGAAATAAAACTGGAGAATAACACCTATTTCTTGGGAACTAAGCACCATGATGATATTCCAAATTATATTTCTAAGTTTGATACATGCATCATTCCGCATAAGGTAAATAAGTTTACGAAATCAATGAATCCACTTAAAATCTATGAATATTTGGCAGCTGGCAAAGAAGTGGTTACTACCCCAGTTCCACCCAGTGAACAGTTTCAGAACATTTTACATATTGCATACAATAAGGAACAATTTTGCCAATTGGTAAAAGAAACAATAGTAAACCCATTTTCAAAGTTTTCAAGGGAACAAATTGAGCAGCATATTACAGCGCATGGATGGAACCATAGGGTAGAATATATGCTTAAATATATTGAGTCACACACCGGATAAGAGTGCATTCTTTGAAAAATAAGGATCAGAGAGGAACATTCCATATGGTGAATATTTATATTATTGGCTCTAAGGGAATACCTGCAAGATATGGAGGCTTCGAAACGTTCGTAGATCAGCTGACGCAAAGAAAGCAAAATGCTGAGATTCAATATCATGTTTCGTGCTTAAATCAGGATAAGAACGAATTTGTATACAATGGCGCCCGATGCTTTAGTGTGAAGGTTCCCAAAGTGCTCGGAAGTGCTGGAGCAGTCATTTATGACATTAAGAGCTTGGCGGAAGTTGTGAGACATATTAAGAAAAATAAACAAGATGAAAGTATCATTTATATTTTGGCTTGCCGGATTGGACCATTCATGCGCTCATACATCAAGAAAGTAAAGAAGTATAACGTAAAAGTATTTATCAATCCTGATGGCCATGAGTGGAAACGAGATAAGTGGAATTATTGGATTAAAAAATATTGGAAGTTCTCCGAGAAACTCATGGTGAAGCAAGCGGATCTTACGGTATGTGACTCAAAAAGCATTGAGAGTTATATCCAGAGAGAATATGCACGCTTTCATCCTAATACTACCTTTATTGCATATGGTGCAGAAGTGGGCGAAGACAAAAACGATGAAAATCTTTATGTAGAGTGGCTGCGAAAGCATAAATTAGAATCAGGAAAGTATTATCTTATTGTTGGACGTTTTGTACCTGAAAATAATTATGAAACGGTCATTAAGGAATTTATGAAATCGAATTCGGATAAGAAATTAGTAATTATCTCGAACGTAGAAAACAACAAGTTTTATAAAAGGCTAGCTCTTACGACGGGCTTCGAGAAGGACGATAGAATCATGTTTGTGGGTACGGTATATGATCAGAAACTGCTTGCGATGATTCGAAAACGCGCCTTCGCTTATTTTCACGGACATGAAGTCGGAGGGACAAATCCTTCTCTATTGGAAGCACTGGCTACAACGAAGATTAATGTGCTCTTGGATGTCAATTTTAATAGAGAGGTTGCTGAAGACGGTGCCGTATACTTTACGAAACAGGACGGTAATTTAGAAAAGCTGATTGAGGAAATTGAAAAATATGATGTGAATGTGATCGAGCAATTAATGGTGAGAGCCAGAAACCGGATACGAAATGAATATAATTGGGATTTGATCGTAGATCGATATGAACAATTATTTATGCATACGGTAGCAGTAGAAAAAAGAATAAGTGAGCGCCATTCCATCGTTCAATCTGTTTAAAGATGGGAAGGCGTTTATTTATTTTTGCGTAGGGGTGGATATGCTTTGAAACGTTTATTTATTTCAATGGATTTTCCTCCGGATAAAGGGGGAATTCAAGATTATACGTATGGACTTGTCTCGGAAATTGATCCATCGGAAACCTATGTACTGACAAGACCCTTTTCAAATAAAGAAATGGAACAGGAATTCGATAAGCAGGTGCCTTTTACCATCTATAGAGCAAATATATATAACAATAGCAGCTTTTTCGCCTTCATCATTTCAACTTTCGTATTACTGGCATCATTGATCAGATTAAAATTGATTTACAGGTACAGGGAAATACATTTTGTGAATTCATTTCCAATTGGTCTCGCAGGGTTAGTTATGAAATACGTATTCCGTGTTCCATATTATTGCTACATCCATGGACTCGATTTTAAGTGCAAGATTCAATCTAGACAATTTCCATATTTTATAAAGGTATTACATGGGGCAAAAAAAATTATCGCCAACAGCAGTTATACGAAACTGATGATGGTGAATCAAGGTATACCGGAGCATCGCATTTCCATTATCGCACCGGGACTGAATACTAAAAAACTACTTCAAAAGTCAGGAAACGTAAAAGGGTTTAAAGAAAGATATGGATTGAATGATAAGAAAGTGTTAATTACTGTTGCAAGATTAGTTGAAAGAAAAGGACATGATGTGGTGCTCAAGGCACTGCCGAAAGTCGTTGAACAAATTGATTCTATTAAATATGTCATTTGCGGAACGGGGCCGTATAAGGATCAACTCTCGCAGATGGTTGAGCAGTACCGTTTGAGCGACTATGTTGTTTTCACTGGAGAATTGACGGAAGAGGAATTGAATGCTGCATATCAGAGTGCAGATATATTTATTATGCCAAGCAGAGAGATCAAGGAAAAGGGAGATGTAGAAGGATTTGGAATTGTTTTCCTTGAAGCAAATTACTATAAGGTCCCAGTGATTGGCGGGAATAGTGGAGGAATTCCCGATGCCATCGTAAAAGATAAAACGGGATTTCTCATAGATCCTTTAAATGAAGAGGAAATTGCACAGAAGATTTTGACATTACTTCAAGATGAGAAATTAGCCTATCAGATGGGGGAATCCGGATATTTTTGGGTGGTCAATCACTGTTTGTGGAAACATCGAGTGAAACTATTAGATACGATTTAGTTGGTTTGAAGCGGAATAATCGCTAATGGAGGATTTTATGAAGGCGACAATTGCAATATGTACGCATAACAGGGCTGATGAGCTAGAAGAAGCTATTCGCAGTGCACTAGACCAAGACTACAACCGTAACGATTTCGAAGTTTTGGTTATTGACAATCGATCGACCGATGCAACTCCAATGATTGTAAGTAGATTGGAGAAGGAAACATCCGGGAAGCTCAGGTACATATATGAGGAAAAACTAGGCCTGTCTGCAGCGAGAAACCGTGCCATTAAAGAGTCAAAAGGTGAATTTATCTTATTCCTTGATGACGATGCAATAGCCTGTTCCAATTGGATAAAGTCCATTCTAAGCGTATTTGAAACGGACAGCCAAATTGGTTGTGTGGGAGGGAAGATTGAGCCGATCTGGCAAGGTGGGGAGCCAACCTGGATTTCGGACCAACATAAATCTCTTTATTCTATCCTAGATTACAGTGACCAGATTACTGAAATGCCGCATCCTAAAATCCCATTCGGTGCAAATGTCGCTTTTCGAAAAAATATTTTTAGAGAGATGACTCCGTTTCGCGAGGATTTGGGTCGGGTCGGTACGAATCTGTTATCAAATGAAGAGAGTGAATTGATCAGTCGTATCCGTAAGCAGTACAAAGTGTTCTACACGCCTCACGGATTTGTTAAGCATAAAATTGCAAAGGATAGATCTACGAAAAAGTGGATTCTTCGAAGATTTTATTGGCAGGGGATCAGTTATTCGACCGTGTCAAAAAACAATGCTGCTGTCTCGATGGCCAAACACATTATTAAATGGTTGGAAGCCGCTGTTCTCTTAATCTTCAATTTCTACAACAACAAGAAAGCAATAAACCAGTTGGTGAAAATTTGCTATAGAAATGGGGCTATTGTTGGACTGTTCCGACAAAAAGGATGAGAGGACTATTTCGAAGGATTTTCAATAGGGAAGGTTCGGGAGTGGCGTCGACGATTCTCCGCACAAGCGTTTCGAATATGATGGTGCTTGTACTTACCACACTGACATCGATTTTATCAGCTAGAATGTTTGGAGTAGTTGGTAAAGGCGAGTTGGCCGCGATTATTTTTTGGCCAACTTTCATATCGGGGATGGTTGGGCTCGGTTTGCCGACATCTCTTATTTATAACATTGGAAAAACGAGAGAAAAGGCGTCGGGGTTTCTTAATGTAGCCATATACAGTATTGTACCAACAGGCATAATGATGGGAATTGTCGCATGGTTTGGTATTCCGATGTGGTTATCCGGTTATTCGCAGCAGGTTATTGAAATGACGACTTGGTATACGGTTGTTACACTTCCCATGCTGCTGCTTATCAATATTTTGCTCGCAGCAGCACAAAGCATGAATCAATTCCACATATACAATAGATTGAGAATGCTCGTACCTCTCATGAATGTAGTGGGATTGATTGTGATATGGTCAATTGAAATTGTAGATTTGCTGTACGCAGTAATCGTTTATGTCATTTCGAATGTCATTTCAATGGTTTGGGCAGCTATAGGTTTGCATAAGCACCTCAAATATAGATGGAATACTCCAAGGCGCGATAAAGGAATATTTAAATCGTTATTCGGCTACGGAAGTAAAGCATATGGCGTCGAATTGATCGGAACACTTTATACGCAATTCGATAAGCTAATTATTATGTCATTGCTTACACCGCGTGATTTCGGATTATATTCGGTTGTATATGCACTGTCAAGAATTTATAATACGGTGCAAAATGCTGTGACCAGTGTCGTATTTCCGAAGGTAAGCGGACTAACTAAAGATAAGATTGTGAAGATTGTAAGCAGGGCGTTTCGCATATCCACTGTACTCATGATCGTCATCGTAGTTCCAAGTATGGTCATCGGAAAGCATTTGCTCGGGATTCTATATGGTGAAGAGTTTTTGGAGGCAGGATCAACGTTTTATATCTTAGCCGTTGAATGTATCCTTGGAGGGAGTTCCTGGATATTAGCATCTTCGTTCAATGCGTATGGCAAACCCGGACTTGTGCTGATTAGACAAATCATTGCTTTAACCGTCACCATCGTATTTATGTTGATCTTGACCCCAATAATGGGGCTGAATGGAATTGCTTTGGCACTATTGGGAGGATCTATTATTAGATTAATAATTTCCATCATAGCGATGTCTTTGCTTTTCAAAGTTCCAGTTCGTCAGATTGTATACGATAAACAAGACATACATTATATCAAACATCAGATGAGAAAAAAGTTGCTATCCAAAGGAGTTTCAGGAGATGAGAAACCAGCCAAATCTTCATCCCATGGATGAATTGAAAAACCGGCTAAAAGGGATTTTGAAAGTAGTTCCGCCTGGTTCCGAAATCTATTTGCTTGATTATCCTGTGTACGGAAACGGCGGTGATATGTTGATCTGGAAAGGGACCGAAGCCTTCTTTAAAGAACATCAGATAAAGATTCGAAAACGATACAGCGTAAAAGACTTTCCGCAACAACATCACCTGGCGATTCCGGAACATGTGATCATCGTACTGCACGGCGGGGGGAATTTCGGAGATTTATACTTGCCCCATCAGCAGCTGAGAGAATATGTTGTGCAGCACTATCCACGAAATCGAATCGTCATTCTCCCTCAGACGATTTATTACAAAGACGAACGCAATTATGATAGAACCGCTGAAATTTTTAATAAGCACTTTGATTTGCACCTCTACTTAAGGGACGAAAACTGCTACACACTGGCAAAGTCTAAATTGTCCTCCTGTCATCTGTACCTCATGCCAGATATGGCTCATCAGCTTTGGCCAATCAAATCGAGCCATCATGTAATCAAAGATACGCTTTATTTTCTTAGAACGGATATTGAGACGAACCAGCGACAACAGGCAGGATCGAATACACCTCAAGGCAATAGCTGTGTAAAGGATTGGGACACTTTGTTTAACAAATTGGAACGTAAATTTATCCGACTATTTTCATTAGTATATGGGAGATTATCGGGTAAGCTTCCAATGAGATGGATGTGGTCGAAATATACCGATTATTTAATGAAGAAAACGATTCGCGAATTCAGCAGTTATGAGTCGATTCAAACCTCCAGACTGCATGGACATATTTTGTCCTGCTTACTAGATAAACCGAACACGTTAATTGACAATTCTTATGGAAAGAACAAAAGCTATTATGATGCATGGACATATCGTATTGAGAGTACTCGTGTTATGAGCGTGCCAGCCCCTTCGAGTGAAGAAGCCAGCCATGTAGCCAATAAAAAAACATTAGCGGGAGTGTGATGAGAAGTGAAAGGAATCATACTGGCCGGAGGAACCGGCTCAAGACTGTATCCGTTAACGAAGGTAACGAATAAGCATTTGCTGCCAGTTGGGCCGTATCCGATGATTTATCATGCGATTTATAAATTGAAGGAAGCCGATATTAACGACATTCTCATCGTCACGGGACGAGATCATATGGGGGATGTCGTTAATTTGTTAGGCAGCGGATATGAGTTTGGCGTCAGCTTCTCCTATAAAGTTCAAGACCAAGCCGGCGGGATCGCACAGGCACTGGGGCTTGCGGAGAGCTTCGTCAAGGATGAGCCAATGGTGGTTATTTTGGGAGATAATATATTCTCAGATAACATGACAGCATACATTGATAACTTCCGTAAACAGGGTGCTGGAGCCAAAATCTTGCTAAAGGAAGTACATGATCCTGAACGCTATGGTGTTGCGGAACTGGCAGACGGACGCATTCGCTCTATCGAAGAAAAGCCAGATGTGCCGAAGAGCTCCTATGCGGTGACTGGCATCTATATGTATGATGCGACCGTGTTTGATATTGTAAAAACCCTTAAGCCTTCAGGAAGAGGCGAGCTGGAAATTACCGATGTCAACAATGCGTATATCGAGCAAGGGCTGTTGACGTACGATATATTAGATGGTTGGTGGACGGACGCAGGAACACATGAATCATGGGGGAAAGCGAATGAATTGATCCGCGAGCAGGCATTTGATTTGAATTTTGGGCGAAAAGTGGCTGTTAGCCTAAAAGTATAAGGAGTACTGAAAAGATGAAAATTACTAGGACCCGATTAGATGGTGTACTTCTCGTTGAGGCGCCAGTTTATGGAGATCACAGAGGCTTCTTTACGGAGAGTTATAATCAGAAGCAGTTCATCGATGCGGGAATAGAGATGGCATTCGTACAGGATAACCATTCCCTATCTGCGGAAGCGGGAACGCTTAGGGGCCTTCACTTTCAGCATCCGCCTAAAGCCCAGACGAAGCTGGTGCGCGTACTCACAGGAGCGATTTATGATGTTGTCGTCGATTTACGAAAGGAATCTGCGACGTACGGGCAGTGGGAAGGTTTCATACTAAGCGAATCGAATAAAAGACAGCTGCTGGTGCCTAAGGGATTCGCACATGGCTTCTGCACACTTGTTCATCACACACAAGTATTCTATAAAGTAGATGAATACTATTCCAGCGAGCATGATTCGGGGATTTTGTGGAATGATCCAGATTTGCGGATTACTTGGCCAATCGATCGTCCAGTGTTGTCTGAAAAAGACGGCCAGCTTCCAACGTTAAGCGAAGCACAACTATATTTCTAACGTAAACGGAGGAATAACGATGAATATACTAGTCACAGGTGGAGCGGGTTTTATTGGAAGCAACTTTGTGCGCTTGATGCTGAATAAGTACCCGGATTATAAAATTGTGAATTACGATAAGTTGACTTACGCGGGCAACTTGGAAAACTTGAAAGACGTAGAAGAAAATCCGAATTATGTCTTCGAGAAGGGCGATATTTGCGACGCACAGATGGTTCGAGAAATGTTGAAAAAGCACCAAATTCAGGTCATCGTCAATTTCGCGGCAGAGACACATGTCGACCGAAGTATTCACGATCCGGCGATTTTTACACATACGAATGTGTACGGTACACAAACGTTATTGGATGCGGCTAGACAAAATGGCATTGAACGGTATATTCAAATTTCTACGGATGAGGTCTACGGTTCCCTCGGGGAAACCGGATTTTTTACGGAGAAGACGCATCTATCTCCGAACAGTCCTTATGCCGCGAGCAAAGGCGGAGCCGATTTACTGGTGAAGGCGTATTATGAAACCTACGGATTGAACGTGAACATTACCCGTTGTTCCAATAATTACGGCTGCTATCATTTTCCAGAGAAGCTCATTCCACTTATGATCACCAACGCGCTGGATAATCTTCCGCTGCCGGTATATGGCGATGGCTCCAACGTCAGAGATTGGCTGCACGTCAGCGATCATGTGAGTGCAATTGACTCGGTGCTGCATCATGGCAAGCCTGGCGAAATATATAATATCGGTGGACAAAATGAACGAACGAACCTTTCAATCGTCGAAATGATTGTAGGCAAATTGAATAAACCGAAATCATTGATCAAATTCGTTAAAGACCGTGTGGGCCACGACCGCCGTTATGCGATAGATCCCGCAAAAATTGAGCGGGAACTGGGCTGGGCACCTAAGTACACGTTCGAGCAAGGACTGGAGGAAACGATTAAGTGGTATGTCGAGAATGAATCTTGGTGGAGACGAATCAAATCCGGCGCATATTTAGAATATTATGTGAAGCAGTATGGAGAAGCACTTCATGGATAAGCTGACCGTTGTCGTTACAGGAGCCGAAGGTCAACTGGGCAAGGATCTCGTAACTTTACTTAGTGAATCAGGACATCATGTGATTGGTTTCGGAAGAAGAGGACTTGATGTAACGGATCTCGTTCATGTACAGAAGACAATCTCGGAGATCAGGCCGGATGTTGTGGTTCATAGCGGCGCTTACACGAAGGTAGACCAGGCTGAATCCGAGCCCGAGCAGGCGTACTTGGTGAACGGCTATGGCACGCGTAATGTGGCTGTTGCCTCGCAGGCTGTGGGCGCCAAGCTGGTTTATGTCAGTACGGATTACGTATTAAATGGTCAAGGCGCTGCGCCATTCGACGAATTTGCACTGACTGATCCGCTCAACGTCTACGGGCGCTCTAAATGGATGGGAGAGCAGTTCGTACAGCAGCTCCATACGCGCTACTTCATCGCCCGTACATCATGGGTGTACGGACAGCACGGAAACAACTTTGTGAAGACGATGCTGAAGCTGGGAAGGCAGCAAAGCGAAGTAAGCGTCGTAAACGATCAGTTCGGCTGTCCGACCTATGCATGGGATTTGGCGCAGGTGATTTCCGATTTGATAGTTACCGATCAGTATGGCGTATATCATGTTTCCAACACGGGGAGCTGCACGTGGTTTGAGTTCGCACAGGCTATATTTGAGTGCTCCAGCATGAACGTGCGCGTGCTTCCAGTCTCATCAGAAGAGTTTCAAAGGCCGGCTAAGCGACCGGCCTTTTCTGTTTTTGATCACCAAGCCTTAAGGCTGGGAGGCTTTAAGCTTCCTCGCCATTGGAAGGAAGCACTGCAAGCCTTCCTTATAGAACACGATATAGGAGGGGAAGCTGCTCATGAAGATCGTTCTGCTCTCGGGAGGATCGGGTAAGCGTCTCTGGCCTTTATCGAACGATTCCCGATCCAAACAGTTTTTGCGCATATTGGAGGATGGAGAAAATCGCCAGTGCTCCATGGTTCAAAGAGTATGGAAGCAGTTAGGCCGTGAACAATTGCAATCTTCTGCATATTTAGCAACGAGCAGATCGCAGGTAGAAATGATCCAAAGTCAGCTCGGGAACGAAGTGAAAATGATTGTGGAGCCACAGCGTAGAGATACTTTCCCCGCCATTGCGTTATCAGCGGTATATCTGTATTCGATGCAGGATGTTTCACTGAAAGAAATCATTACGGTGCTGCCGGTAGATCCATATGTGGAAGATCACTTTTTCGCCAGACTGCGTGATTTAGAGGTGGCGTTACATGAGTCCGGCGCCGATTTGGGATTAATGGGGGTTAAACCCACGTACCCTTCAGAAAAGTATGGCTACATCGTGCCAGAAGCGAGAAGCCATACGATGGAGAATAGGCCAGAATACGTAAAGGTAGAGCGTTTTGCTGAAAAGCCCTGCGAGGAACAGGCGCATCTTTTAATGGAACAAGATGCGTTATGGAACTGCGGGGTTTTCGCATTTCGCTTGGAATATTTGATTAATCAGCTCATTGAACGGGGACTGCCCATTCAATATGAAGAACTGCTGAAGCAGTATGATCGGATGAAGAAGATCAGCTTCGATTATGAGATTGTTGAACGAGCGGAAAACATTATTGTCCTGCCATATGAAGGACAGTGGAAGGATTTGGGGACCTGGAACACCCTTACCGAGGAAATTGATAAACCTTTGATCGGCAAGGGCATCGTGACCGAGGATGCGATCAATACCCATGTGATTAACGAATTGGATATCCCCATTACGGTGATGGGCATCAAGGGAGCGATTATTGCAGCCAGTCCGGACGGGATTCTCGTATCCGATAAAGAGGCAAGCCCACGCATAAAAGATGTCATGAAGCATCAGGATCAGCGCCCCATGTTTGAGGAACGTCGCTGGGGATATTACAAAGTGCTGGACTATGTTAAATATCCGGATGGGCAGGAGATGCTGACCAAGCGGATCTGTATCAAGGAAGGTCGCCACTTAAGCTACCAATTGCACTTTAAACGCCAGGAGGTCTGGACGGTGATTTCCGGTCAAGGCGAAATGATTTTGGAAAAAGAAAGAAGGATCATTCAATCCGGAGATGTGATCGTCATTCCGAAGGAAGCCAAACATTCCGTGCGGGCTTTTACCGAGCTGGATATGGTGGAAGTACAGACCGGTACAGAACTTGTAGAGGAAGATATAGTACGATTAGCGATGAAATGGGAGGAAATTTTACAATTGTGCACCTCCTAAGGAGACAAGAATAATGGTAGTGATTGCGGAACAGCTTAATCATCTCGTTCAGGCGAGATATCACAGATGGAAGAGCGCGGATTTACCCGGCAGCATCCGCAGGGAACTAAAAAATTTAAAATCTTCGGAAATTACAGACCGGTTTTACACGTACTTGAATTTTGGGACGCAGGGCATGCTGGGCAAGATCGGAGCGGGAACGAACCGCATGAACAAATATACGGTGGGGTGGGTAACGTGCGCCTTTGCGCTGGACCTGCTGGAACACGTTCATCTGGCCAGGCAGCGTGGAGTCGTCATCGGATACGATTCTAGGCAGTACTCCAAGGAATTTGCGGAACATTCCGCTCTAGTATTGGCGGAAATGGGTGTCAACGTCTATATGTTTCAAGAGACTCGGCCTACTCCTCAGCTCTCCTTTGCCATCCGTTGGCTTCATGCGGCGGCTGGCGTCATGATTACCGCTGGGAATCATTCCTCCGATTATAACGGGCTGAAGATTTTGACCGAGGACGGAACACCGATGCAGCAAACGATGGCGGACCGGATGATGCAGGTTTTGGAGGGCAAGGAGAATGAGCTCGTCATTCCTGTCATGGAGCTGGAGCTTGCCAAGGAGAGCGGCAGACTCAAATTCATTGATGGAGAATTGGATGAAGCCTACGAACAATCGCTAAGATTTGCGGGATTTTCCCATGAACCGAATTTTATCTCGGCACCGATTAAGGTTCTTTATAACCCTTTGCAAGGAAAAGGGGGGGATGTCGTCTGCCGAGCGCTTTCAAGCATGGGTTTTACGGAGATACGAGAATTGCCGGAGCGCCTTAGACCGAATCCTTACTTCTTTCAGATGAACTCTCTAGACTTAGATGATCCGGCGATGATGGAACCGACACTGGAGATGGCAAGAACGTATAGGGTCGATTTGGTGCTCATTACGAATGTCGAGACGAATGAACTGAATCTGTTAGTTAGGGATTACCGAAACGGAACATACGTATCTCTTTCCGGTAATCAATTGGGTGCCTTGATGCTGGACTATCTTTGCAGTGGGAGAACTCGCAGAGGACTGCTGCCCCCTAACGGGGTAGCGGTTAAAACTGTGCTGACAACAGAATTGGCTGCCTCGATTGCAGAGAGCTACGATGTTGGGCTAGTCAATACCCTGCATGGCTTTAAGCATATTGCCGCTAAAATGGCATATTATGAAAAGACAGCAAAACAGTCGTTCATATTCGGTTTCGATGAGGCCGGGGGCTTTGTGGCTCCCGGCTTTGTGCGGGATAAGGATGCCGCACAGGCTTCGATGCTGCTGACGGAGATGGCGGGATATTATAAGGCGAGGGATTTGTCGCTGCTCGATAGGCTTGAACAATTATATGAGCAGCACGGCTATTTCGCAGAGGATCGAATCATGATCCGGTTCAGCGGCCTGGAAGGACTGCTGCAAATTCGTAATGTGATGGATCGATTGGGGGATGAATACCCTTCTGTTCTTGGAGGGCTGAAAATTCGCTGGATTTGCAATTTTAACAGAGGTGAAATGAGGAAATACAGCAGAGGACGATTGACTCCTGCGGAAATTCCGAAGGCAGACCTGCTGAAGTTTATTTTCGAGGATGACTCTTGGTACGCAATTAGACCGTCCGCTTCGGACACGGTGCTCAAACTCTATTTTGGCAGCAGGGGAGAAACCCGTGCGGAATGCAGGGACAAATTAGCGCGAATTCGTTCTGAGGTGCTGTATACGGTGGAATCGATTATTTGAAGATGAGCCAAAGAATGATGGCCCATAATAGTCCCGAACAAACGATACCCCATAAGCATCCTTTCGGGAAAAGTAAACGACGCTGTTTCATACAGAGGCCTCCGTCATTCATTTAATATCAGTATATAACAGGAGTGGTAGTGATGAATATAGCTGTCATCGGAACCGGCTATGTCGGCCTTGTGTCTGGTGTTTGTTATGCAGAGCTCGGAAACCATGTGATCTGTGTAGATAAAGAAAAGGACAAAATTCGCGTACTGCAGGAAGGAGGCATTCCGATTTATGAGCCGGGCCTCAAACAGCTGGCTGACCATAACCGGGAGCTGGGAAGACTCCAGTTTACCTTCGATACGCTTGAAGCAGTCAGGCAGTCGGATGTGGTGATTATTGCAGTTGGAACACCCCCAGGACCCAGAGGAGAAGCCGATTTACAATATATTGAGGCCGCGGCTCGCGAGATTGGGGATGCAATGAATGGCTATAAAGTCGTCGTTGTGAAAAGTACCGTCCCTGTTGGTACGAATGAGAAAGTACAGCAAATCGTACGTTCTCGTACGGATCAAGTCTTCGACATCGCATCCGTGCCGGAATTTCTGCGAGAGGGTTCAGCTGTACGGGATACGCTGTATCCGGACCGCATCGTGATTGGTGCAGAGTCGCCTCAGGCCGTAGAGTTACTGAAGCAGCTTCATCAATCGCTTACACCCGAAATTATCGTGACCGATATCCGCAGTGCGGAAATGATTAAATACGCCTCTAATGCGTTTTTGGCGACGAAAATTTCTTTCATTAACGAAATCGCGAATATTTGTGAAAAGGTGGGTGCGGATGTCACCGAGGTTGCGACAGGAATGGGGCTCGATCATCGGATTGGCCCGCATTTTTTGCAGGCGGGAATCGGATATGGAGGCTCCTGTTTCCCGAAGGATACGAAAGCGCTCATTCAAATCGCAGGCAACGCGGATTATGATTTCAAACTGTTGAAATCGGTCGTAGAGGTGAACAGGCAGCAGCGCTTCGGCATTATCGACAAGCTGATTGCAACGATCGGTCCGATGCAGCGAATGGAAGGAAAGAAAGTGGGAGTATGGGGTTTGGCATTTAAGCCCGACACAGATGATGTGAGGGAGGCTCCCGCGCTCGACATTGTTCAAACGTTGATTGAACATGGTGCTATACCGAAAGTATACGATCCTGTAGCCATGGATAACTTTCGTTCTGTGCTTGACCACCCCTCGATTCATTGGTGCCGCAGCGCATTGGAGGCGGCGGAAGAGGCGGAAGCGATATGCTTATTGACCGAGTGGAAGGAATTTAAGCAGACCGATTTTAAAGCTGTAGAACAGGTGATGCTGAGGCCGCTGCTCATCGATGGCCGCAACATATTTGGGCCGCAGCATTTTAAAGATACGCAGTTTCTTTATTACTCGGTAGGTCGTCCTGCATTTGGGCAAGGGCACGGAGCGATGCAGACGTTGATGGGATAAACCATCAAGCGAACAGCCTATATGTATGCATGGCTCATCTCTCTCGCATGGGCCCTCTTAGATGAATGGCATCAGTCCTTTGTCCCGGAAAGAACGGCTTCATTCGCGGACGTATGTCTAGACAGCTCCGGAGCGGCGCTGGGCATTATTTAGGTCATGGCAGTGCATGCCTTACGGCGTATTCGAAATAGACGGTCAAATCGGAAGTGACTTCATTGTGGCAAAAAGAAAGAGGGGCTATGCATCTGGTTTCCCCTCCGGCGTGTCTGAATCTTTTTTTGTTCGATTTTTCATCACATGTTCAAGCAGTTGTCTGACCAGTTCAACATCTTCTTTCTCGAGCGGAATGCCATCCCAGTTTAACTGATGGTGGTTTAATAATTCCTTGGCATTATGAACGGGTTCCTGCGGTTCAGGGTGATCCATTAGACCAAGTAAGTAATCTGAAGAAGTATGGAGTTTCTTGGCAATGGTCTGAATTGTTTCGAGTGTAGGCTGTCTATAACCAGATTCATACCCTGCATAAGTGCTTTTTGCAACTCCTACAGAGTCTGCCATTTCCTGCATTGAGAATTTCCTGTTTTTTCTCAACTGCTTGAGGCGTTTTGCGAACATACAAAATCCTCCTAAAGCATCATACGTACCTTTGAATTCGATCATACATGTATGAGCTGTTCGTATGAGAATGAGCTTGCCTGACGTCATGTCCCGAATGGTCCAAAGGGTAGAATGGTACTACAAACATTGTAAACTATATTTGCACAATTGCAATCATTTTAGAAGCCCCTTAGCGGGAAGAAGAAGCCTTACACGGATCGTTTCTGTTACGAGAAGGCAAGAAATAACGGCAGAAATCGAAAATATCTCAAATTCGCTTTTTCTAGTAAAAATACTTAATTCGACATAAGAAAACACTTTCCAATAATTGGTATATACAATAATTCGGAATGAATTTCATCAACCTGATTCATTTTTAGTATAACAACAGAATGATTAGGTTGTTAGCGATATGTACCAAGAGGGTATGGAGTTTGGGAGCCAATGCTGAAGGCAAAAGGTGTGGTGGGATCATGGCGGAAAAGTCGGTAATGCGAAGTTTCAAGAAATGGGCAGCTTCCGGGATAGTCATCCTTTGTATCCTCCTATTAGGAGCCAGTGGCTACGGATTTTATATGTATATGTCATTAAAGGATACGGCGGAGAAGATGTATGAGCCCTTAGTAAGACTTGAATCCACAGAACGAATAGATCCGATATTTGAAAACCCTGTTCAGGTGACGGATACATCAGATCGTGCAGCGGCTCCCTCTGTCCATGCATTCACCGTACTGCTGCTGGGGATTGATCAGCGAAATGAGGAACAAGGGAGATCCGATACGATCATGGTTCTAACCTACAATCCGGAACGAGAGAAGCTCTTGATGGTGAATATTCCCCGAGATACTCGAAGCCTCATTGTGGGTAAAGGGATTGAAGATAAAATGAATCATGCCTATGCCTTTGGCGGCACAGCGATGTCGGTTGCGACCGTGGAGAACTTTTTAGGCATTACGATTGATTATTACATCAAAGTAAACATGAAAGGATTCCAGCAAATTATTGACGCTTTTGATGGTGTGCAGGTGAATAACAAGGCGTCGTTTACGTATGAAGGAGTCCGTTTTCCAGAAGGCAATTTGGAATTAGACGGTAAAGAGGCCCTCCTATACAGCCGTATGCGAATGGAAGATCCAAGAGGGGACCTGGGCCGAAATGAACGGCAGCAGCAAGTGATCGGTTCTCTGCTGAATAAGGGGAAGTCCATCAAGACGCTGGCTGTACTCAATGAAATCCTGGAGATCGTTGGAGAACAGGTGCGGACGAATTTCACATTCGACGAGATGAAGCAGATGGTATGGGACTATAAGGATCGGATCAACTCGGTTGAGGCAGATGAGATCGCCGGTGAAGGCTCAATGATCGATGGAATTTACTATTATATTGTTGAAGATGAAGAGAGAAGAAGAATTCATGAGCTTATTATGAATCAGCTGAAAGGCTAACGGACAGGGGGATTCGGTGATGATTGGCAGGCAGGGACAAAATGTAGTCTTTTTGCTATGCGTTCCCCGCAGCGGGAGCTCTATGGCGACCGTGATGCTGCAAAACCACAGCAAAGTGTTCGCGTCTCAGGAGATGTGGTTTCTTATGAGCCTGTACGAATTGCGATATCGTGCAAATCAACCGCCTTACGGGGGCAGTGAGATTTTAAAGCAATTTTATCACGGGGTGCTGTCCGATGAGATGTATGAAGATGCCTGCAGACAGTTTGCACTTCAGGTATACAACAGTCTGCTGCATAGCAGCGGCACACAAATCGTGGTTGACAAATCCCCGAGGTACTATGCAGTGCTGGAGTTTCTAGACCGACTGTTCCCGCAGTCACGCCGAATTTGGCTGATCCGAAATCCATTATCGATTCTTTCATCCTACAAGAAGGTAGGCTCATGGCCCAGAGGGGATATGGATATAGCCGATCGGCTGAGAAGTGACAAGTTTGATGTGAAGATCGCTGATTTGACGGTTGGCTTTATGCGCTACGCCCAGTATTTTTCAAAGGAGAACCCATATGCGTACCGACTATCCTACGAACAGCTTGCCGCCCATCCGGAGGAGGAGCTTCGTAAAGTATGCCAATTCATTGGGGTGGACTACGAGGAAGGTCAGCATAAGTATGGAAATCCGAAAAACAGTACGAAAGCAGACCTGTTCTACAGCATGGGTGTAGGCGATCCCTTCTTAAGCAGTCATGTGGAGCCCCATACCCAATCCATTGACAGCTGGAAGGAGATTCTTGATAAAAAGGAAGCAGAAGCGTATTGCCGTATTTTAGGAGCGCGATCGTTTCGCAGCCTAGGTTACGGCGATGCGTTAGAGGAAGTGGAGCGCTGGACGGGTACGCGGTTTGAGCAGGAACCGGATCAACAATTGCTGCAGCAGCGGACCCGACAATTTATGGAGCATACCGGCTTCGTATGGAAGCCTTCTTATCGCATCCAGCATAACGAGGAAGAGAGCGTTATCGATTCTTCGACCTCTCCGGAATTGATTACAGAGGTGAACGGCAGACGAAGTATGGCTGCCAATCATACGGAGCTGCAGCAGTTGAAAATGGCGGTGCGCGCTTTGGAGAGAAGATTGGAAGCCAGCCATGCGGATCGTGACAAATTACGGGAGGAGCTCCGCAGCACAAAGCAAAAGATCGCACGTATTAAGTCGATGATTCCATTCGGCAACCGATTATCTCACTTAGCGTCCGCTTATTTGAAGCAGGGGGGAAGAAAATCATGAGTGCCATCGTCGGTATTGTGCATGTTGATGCGGATTATTCTGCGAAGGCGCCAGGATACGGAATGCTGTCCGCACTGCAGCATTATCCTGCGGATGACGTGCAGACATGGAGTGAAGGACCGGTTTTCCTGGGCTGCCATGCACAGTGGATAACGCCTGAATCGGTGAACGAACCGCTGCCATACTACGATCGAGAGCGCGGGCTGGTGATCACGGCCGATGCGATTCTGGACAATCGGAGCGAGCTTTTACGGCAGTTGAATATAGAACAAGCATCGGGCAGAGACATTCCAGATAGTCAGTTGATTCTTTTGGCTTATGCCAAATGGGGCGAGCAGGCTCCTCATTATTTATTGGGCGATTATGCATTTATGATTTGGGATATACATAAGCATCAGTTGTTCGGAGCGAGGGACGTATTAGGACATCGAACGCTGTATTACCGCGAAGGAGGAGGTCAATTCGCCTTCAGTACGGTGATGACGCCTCTGTTTACTTTGCCCGGCGCAAAGAAAGAACTGAATGAGCAGTGGTTGGCCGAATTTCTTGCCATACCGGATATGTCCGAATCCGTAGATCTCATTTCGACGGTCTATAAGCAAGTGTACCAGGTTCCCCCATCTCATACGGTTATCGTGAAGGATGGGCACGTGAAGTTTTCAAGGTTCGGAAAGTTAGTGCCGGAGGAAACACTCAAGCTCCGTTCTAATGAAGAGTATGAGGAGGCGTTTCGGGAGGTTTTCGGCAAAGCGGTGCAATGCAGATTAAGAACGAGACATCAAGTAGGCGCGGCTTTAAGCGGTGGACTGGATTCCGGAACCGTGGTCGGATTTGCAGCTCCTTCCCTAAAGCAAGAAGGAAAGACCCTCCATTCTTACAGCTATGTACCCGTAGATGATTTTAACGATTGGACTTCGAAATCACTGGTGGCCAATGAACAGCCATTTATTCAATCGACCATTGATTTTGTTGGGAATATAAAAGGAAACTATCTGAACTTTCAAGGAAGAGATCCGTTTACAGAAATGGATGACTGGCTGAATTGTCTAGAGATGCCATACAAGTATTTTGAGAACTCATTTTGGATAAAAGGGATTTACGATCAGGCGAAGCATGATGATGCTGGTGTTTTGCTCACCGGCGGCAGAGGCAATTTTACGATTTCGTGGGGACCGGCGGTTGATTATTATGCCCAGCTGCTGAGGCGGATGAGATGGGTTCAATGCTTCCGGGAAGTTCAACTATACAGCAGGTTTACAGGGATTAGGAAGGGGCGCCTTTATAAGGCGTTGGGAAAGAGGGTCATCCCAAGCGTCGCACATCGAATATTTTCACGCCAAATCTATATGCCTGTACTTATCCACCCGGAGTTAGCTCGAAGAACGAATGTGTTGGAAAAGGTGCAGCAGCACGGATCTATGCTTACTGATCCTTTCGAAATCCGAAAGGATAAGTTTGAAAATTTAACGGTTGCCAGCAAAAACGGAGCAATGGCGACCAAGATGTCGCTCAAGTATAGGTTATGGGAACGCGATCCAACAAGTGATCCAAGAGTCGTTCATTTTTGTCTTTCCTTGCCGATGGAGCAGTATGTGCAGGGAGGACGCGACCGCTCCTTGATCCGAAGAGCGACAAAGCAGATTCTTCCCGATAAGGTACGACTGAATCAGCGGGTTCGCGGCGTGCAACCTGCCGATTGGGTACATCGGATGATGCCTGCTTGGCGTCATTTTATGGATGAAGCTAAGCAGATGAGTGCACATCCGGTCACCGCAGAATACTTAAATGTTGAACGAATCAAGGAAGCTATTTCAGGAGCTGAAAACCCTACACCGGAGGATGCCATAAATCCTGATTTTAGATTGCTAATGCATGCCATGATCGTATATCGGTTTATTCGAGATATGTAATCTTTCAGATATAGATGACTTGAAAGGAGGTGATATCGATGCAAAACGAGCTGAAAAAAGAATGGCAGCAGCCTACACTGGAAGTACTGGAAGTAAGTGAAACGATGGCTGGTAAAGGTAGAACGCGGATTGACTGGGTAACGACCCACGATGCAGACATTTATTCCTAATATTCTTACTCAGTCGTACTTATGTTTCATGATGCCCTTATGCGATTCGTCGTATAAGGGCTCATTCCATTTCTGTACAGATAATGAGGGTTCCCATCAAGGGGGGAAGCAAGTGATACCTACGGTTAAAAAGATGGTGTATACGGCATTTGGCATGCGCATTTGCAGTGATGTGCCAATGCCGGAGCTGCCGCAGGCAGATGGCCTGCACGATGATGCGGATATGATGATTGAAAAATCGGATCTAACAGCCTTATGGGACAGCTTGGGACTTGAGGAAGAGGATAATTTCGTCCAAATCGATCAAAGGCTGCTGTTCAAGATTCCGGACACGGCATTGTTCTGTATCCAAGAAGGAACGAAAATTACGGTTTCACCGATGTCTGGAGCCGATGAACATAAAATTCGATTGTTCTGCCTGGGCACTTGTATGGGAGCTATTCTCCTGCAACGAAGGGTGCTGCCTTTGCATGGAAGCGCGGTTGCCATTGACGGTAAAGCCTACGCGATTGTGGGCCATTCTGGGGCGGGAAAGTCAACGCTTGCCGCAGCCTTTTTGCAAAAGGGCTATCATCTGCTTAGTGATGATGTGATTGCCGTGACAGCTTCGGCGAACAGCGCTGTACCTGTCGTGATCCCAGCCTATCCGCAGCAGAAGCTGTGGGAGGAGAGTATTGTTCGGTTTGGCATGGAGACAGATCGATATGCTCCTTTATATGAAGAAGTATCGAAGTATGCTGTGCCTGTAAGCTCTAGTTTTCAGACGGAAGCGCTGCCCCTCGCTGGCATCTTTGAGCTTGTGAAAAGCGAACAAGGGGGCATAGCTCTGCACGCTGTACAGGGCCTCGAACGACTGCACACCATATTTATGCACACATACCGAAACTTTTTAGTCTTTCGTCTAGGCTTAGCGCAGTGGCATTTCACGTTCTCCGCAAATCTCGTGAAGCACATAGTGTTGTATCAATTAATAAGACCGGATCAAGGGGAGTTTACGGCTCATGATCTGGCATCACTCATTCTAGACACAGTTCGAAAAGGAGAGTAGATCTGTATGACGCACAAAACGATCGGGTTGGAGGCTATCGTTGTCCAAGCAGAAGGACAGCTCGTCAGCGATATGGATGGGGACAAGGTGATGATGAGCATTCGTTCCGGGAAATATTATAATTTAGGGCCAGTTGGCGGCCGAATCTGGGAATTGATTGCTTCGCCGACGCCTGTGACGAGACTGGTTGAGTCTCTTTTGGCAGAATATGATATTGAGCAGTCCGTTTGTGAAGCAGAGGTTTTGTCATTCCTGCAGCTTCTGGCGAACGAACAGTTAATTGAAATGGAAAGTCAGCTCAATTCGGTATAAGAAAGGGTTAATGCGCATTGTGGTCAAATATGAAGAAGTGGATGGCTAAAGATCGGGGCACGAGACGCCTGCTGCTGGAGGCATGGTGGTACTTAGCATGGGCACGAATACTGAAAATGCTGCCGTTCTCTAAAGTGGCTCCTTCCTTGGGTACACCGATGGTTGAAACGACACACGTGCTTGAACCTAGTCATGCATCGGAGATGAGACGAATTGCGCGAGCGGTGTATACGATGAGCCGTCATACGTTCTGGGAAAGCAAATGCCTCGTACGGGCCATTGCAGCGATGAAGATGCTGGAAAGACGCAAAATCGGCAGTACGTTATATCTGGGCACAGCGCGGGACGATAATGGCAAAATGATTGCTCATGCATGGCTGCGAAGCGGTCCTTTCTATATTACAGGGGCTGAGGAAATGAATAAATTCAAAGTGGTCGGGATATTTGGGAAAACAATCCGTACACCACAGCACAGGGGGGAAGCGATGCATGGCCATGAGGGATGAAGCCCGAATAGATGGATTTTCGAAAGAACTAAAAATGCTGCTCATTCTCTTGGAGACAAGGCCTGAAGCACAAACCCGCGAGCGAATGGAACAATGGCGAGATCAGATTGATTGGGATGAGTGGCTGCAGCTGGTATGGTATCATCGTGTGTATCCCTTGGTTTATAAGAGGTTAAGAGAGCTGAATATTGAATGGGTTCCGGAAGAAGTCATGAAGCAGCTTTATATGAAATACAGTCAAAATACGTTTCAAATGCTGCGCCTTACAAGGGAGATGGAAAAATTATGCCTTGCCCTGCGAGAGCAAAACATTCCTTCTTTAATGTTGAAGGGGCCTGTTCTAGCTCATTTACTTTATGGTGATGTATCTCTCCGCACGTCAAAGGATATGGATATTTTAGTTCCCATAGAAGATGTGGAGAAAGCGGAGAAGGTGCTTGTTGAACTTGGATATATTCTGACAGAAGATGTTAAACGAATATTGAAGGATTGGAAATGGAGATCACACCATCTTCTATATGTGCATCCTCAAACCAAAGTTCAAATTGAACTTCATTGGAGGTTAAATCCTGATACATTAAAGGAACCCTTATTTTCCGAACTTTGGGAACGCAGGCAGAGCAGTTTATTGACATCGTCAAAGGTATATTGTTTAGGTAGGGATGATCTGTTTTTATATTTAATGTCTCATGGTGCCAGGCATGGTTGGTTTCGTATTCGATGGCTTGTTGATATGGATCGTTTTCTTCGAATAGATCATGATCGTGGATATTTGATAGAGATGATTAAGGAGTATCAGTATGCTCAAATCGCCGGACAAATGTTGAATCTTACTTCTCTGCTCCTCGGGACTCTTGTGCCCAGAGATATGAGGTGCTGGCGTGAAGGGAGATATGTTCAGAAGCTGACTCAAAAATCGTTACAATACATTCAACATCAATTGATGCCCAAAAGAGATCTTAAATCCCGTCTTTATTTATTCTCATTATTATCCACGAAACAAAAGTGGATCTATCTTTTTAGCAGGCTTATGCCGAATTCATACGATGCAGAGGTTCTACCTCTACCTAAGTCGTTGCACTTTCTATACTTCCCTCTGAGACCCTTCCTATGGTTTTGGAGAAGAATGAAAAATCAAGCCTCTTCATAAGAAAGAGGTGTACCAATGCACACCTCTTTTCTTCTTACGGAGCTTTGTTCATCACTGAAGTTAATTTCGAATCCAATCTTCGGGGACATTAAATTTTTTAATCACTTTAGCAGGTACCCCGGCAACGACGACATTAGGGGGAACATCCTTATTCACCACGCTGCCAGCGGCAACCACAGAGTTTTTTCCAATGGTGACTCCGGGAAGAATGGTACATCGGGTTCCAATCCAAACGTTGTCTTCAATAATGACTGGTCTCTTAAGTTGTTCCGAGGAAACATCTGCATCCAATAAATGGTAGTCATTATCTAATATACTCGTCCGAGGGCCAATCCGAACATGATTGCCAATTCGAATTTCTTTAGATGCTGCGATTCCACAGCCTGCATTAATGAAAACATTGCTGCCAATGTACATTTGTGCACCGGCGTCTACTGTTAACTGTGTCGGCCATGGACGACCAATCACTTTAATGCTTTTCCCAATGGTCATGGAGCCAAATTTATTGAGATATACTTTGCCTCTCACGCTTGGTAATTCCTGAAGAGAATAACCAAGACTGCCGAACGTCATGAAACCTCGCATTTTTTGATTCACTGCAGCAAACTTTTTCTTTAATGAAGCCACGTCTCTACTCCCACCTTTTATATATATTTCTCTATGATGAAACATGCAAGTCGAAGCCTGCTAAAGCGAAAACAGCTGTCGGCTCTCCATAAAATCGATTAATAGCTGTACAGACTCCTCCACGGTCAACTTCTCTGTATTGATGACAAGGCTCGGCTGAGAAGGAACGTCGTACTGTGCCGATACGCCGGTGAAATGGGCGATTTCCCCATTCCTTGCTTTTTGGTAAAGGCCTTTCGGATCCCTCCTTTCGCATTCTTCCAGTGAGCATTTTACATAGATTTCAAAAAAATCGTCTGGATCGAACATACGCTTCACCATGGCTCGATCTTGTTCATACGGCGAGATAAAGGCGCAGAGCACGATCATGCCGGCATCGACGAACAGCTTCGAGACTTCGCCGATTCTCCGAATGTTTTCCTTGCGGTCCTCCGGACTGAAGCCTAAATCGTTATTGAGGCCGTGGCGAATATTGTCACCGTCCAGCACGTAGGAATGGATGCTTTGAGTGTGAAGTGCTTTATCCAAGGCAAAAGCGAGAGTAGACTTGCCCGAACCGGATAACCCGGTGAACCACAGGGCACAGCTGCGATGCTGATAGAGTTCGGCTCGCTCGTTTCTCGTAATGGCGGAAGGATGCCAGACAATAGATGGGGTATGGGGCATAGATTTCGTCTCCTTTGAAAGGGGAATCATCATTTTATTGAAAACAAGTTATTCGTTTTGAATAAATTTTAACCTAATATTAGTTAAAAAGTCTACAATATTATTCGAAATGTCAACGAAATCAAGATTGCTCACAGGATAATCAACAAACAGGAAGCGTGCTCCGTGCTTGATGATTGAACGTATGGCTTTCATCAAGTTTAACTTTCCAATGCATTGGAAAAGACACCCTCAAGGGGTGTCCGTCTCCAGCGATCTATGAAGTCATATTGCGATTCTTCTTATGGTCATCCGGTGTATACAGCACATACACCTTTTTATTTTTCTGCACTCCAAATTGCAATGCCTCGTCCAAATCCTCCATGTACACATCTACTCTAGCACCTTGAATGGCTGATCCCGTATCCTCCGCTGTTCTCACGCCAATATCTTCGATATATACGAGTGATCCGATCGGAATGACGTCAGGATCTACCGCAATCGTACGGCCTTCTTCGACCCTTGTACCGCTGGAAGTAATTCCGTATGCAGGGTGAGACGGGGATTTGCCAGTCGATTCGACCCCAGCCGTATATGCCGTCAGTGTCGCATTCAATACCTTCTCAATTCCGCCCTTTTTTCCGGTTAACAGCGTCTCCACACTGTGGGTTCCACTCGAAATCTTCAATTTCTGTCCGACCTGCAGCAGCGATGGATCGCTGATCTTATTTTCCAGCATTAGTACATCGACGGACGTGTTATAACGTTTGGAAATGCGATAAAGGGTGTCTCCCGCCTTCACCGTATACGAGATTGCGGCTTCCGTATCCGCTTTAGGACTTGCTAGTGTTGAGACGATAGATTTACCGCCGATAAATTGACTTTGAAGCAGCCCACCGTAATAGCAGAAGGATCCATTTTCCAAGGTACATGCGTACGCGCCCGTCGTGGGGATGGCGAAGCCGATTAAACATCCGATAAGCCAAATTCCTATTCTTTTAAAGTTCATCCTACTTTCCTCCCAATCTGGTCTGAAGTGGTTTGATAGAATTAGATTTGACCAATTAGAGGAAAAATATACTAGTTTCATATACAACGAAAAGAATCAATATGCTGCGGGGAAGGATCAATTTTTCGGATTTTCATGTACTTCTTTGCCGGAGTGAATTATCATTAAAAGAATAGGGAAAACTGATTACTTAGAATTAAGCATGTTTATGTAGGAGTGTCTTACAATGCCGCAGCCATCCATTTCCAAAGAAAATATGGATTATTTGATTCAGGGCATGAATCACTATGTGGATTCCGTCATTCTGCAAAGGGGATGGATGTATTACCGAAATCGTCAGGTCACACAAGTGACGTGTGAGGATGAGACGATTCGTGCGGTCGTTAAAGGAAATACAGGATATGAAGTGAAGATCGATCTGCTTCATTTTGAACGTAGCGGATGCTCATGTCCGTATGATGGCTACTGCAAGCACATCGCTGCCGTATTTTTCACCTTATATGATCAGTATCAGCCAAGGCCGGAGCTGTTTCTGCAGGAGCATCTGCAATACCGGATGAAGCTGAAGCGGGCCCAGAAGATGAAGAAGGCCAAGGCCAAAAGCAAAGCGATTCAGAAGGTGTATGAGCAGCAGTATACGCTGCAGGAGCACGGTACGACGGAGGAATGGCATAAATACTTTGAAAGTAAATTCAAAAATTATTTCGCGGTATCGCGATTTTACTATGACGCTTTTTATCATTCGGTGACCGAGCATCTGCTGCCTCCGCCCATACAATGGGATAAGGTCCGTCGTCATGGTTACGAGATTCATGTTTATTTGTTTATTCTGCATCAAACGGAGCGTCAGCACAGTCAGCACAGCGGGGGATACGTTTCAAATTATGAGCAGCAGGGTCTGAGTTATTTGCTGGATCAATGTTTGGAAAGAATCAAGCAAGTAACGGCGAATATGAAAGCCGATGTAGTTAAGCAATCGCTGGATCTTGCCGATTACGAAGTGTTGATGAAGCAGACGATGGAGTACGTTTCTGAACGGCTCTTTGCATCAAAAGGCACACCGGTGAATTGGTATATGATCTATCAAATGCTGTGGCTCGAGATGTGGAATGTGCCGGAATGGAGAAGAGCGGAGCAAGAGGCGCTGGAGGAGCGCCTAACTAAGCTGACGGATCAGAATATGCGTGAGCGCGTCATTCGGGCGTTGGTTCACTTTGATTTGATGACAGGACATGATGATCAGGCTATGCACCGTTTGGAATCGCTAGACCGTGCGGATTTGGCCAGCATGCGAATGTATTTGGAACGATTCGAGGAACAGCAGGAATGGGATCGCTTGAGAAGATGGCTGCAGTGGTATGAACCGAAGCTGAACAGGCAAAATCATGAGCAGCTGCAGGCCTACTGCCGGTTCTGGGATCGTCTTCTTAAACAGGGCAATAATGATCAAGAATGGCTGCGGGTGATGAAAAACTTGCTTCCCTACAGCTTTCCGTATTATACGCCTTTTTTGCTCAAGCACGGCAGATATGAAGAACTTGTCGATATTCATCTCTGGCTTGGCAACGATCCGCTTGAGATTGATTCCTATCATCTGAAAATGATGGAGAAGGAGTCGCCGCAGTCTCTTCTTCCTCTATATCATCAGGGAATTGAGCGGAATATTCATCATAAGAAGAGAGAGTCGTATCAGAACGCCGTGCGAATGCTGAAGACGCTGAAGCACTGTTATGCTGTGCTCCATCAGACGCCGAGGTGGGAATTTTATTTTGATCATATCCGCCATAAATATGCGCGGTTGCGCGCTTTTCAAGAAGAATTGAAGAGAGGAAAGCTAATCTGATGATCGCTGCAAAATCGCTTCACATTCAGTGTGACTGGCTGCCTTCACGGCAATTTCTGCTGAGCTCGGATCTGGCAGCTGATATCTACAAGTTAAAAAATTATTTGTTTGCTTGGCACACCCCGTCCTTTTACGGATCGATTCTGGACGTAACCGAGTACGGACGCAAGGAAGGCATTGTGCTGCCTCCGGAAATGGCCGTTGATTATTTTGCGGAGCTGCCGGCGCTTAAACATGGTTCTTTCCATTGGTCGGAAGAGATTGAGGTACTATCTTGTGCGGCTAGGTATTTTCAAGAGTTCATGGAAAAGGGCTGGTATTTGCCTGACTTCCACCGCTGGAGCCAAGGCTCATTCGGCTGGCGCTGGAATGTGCCGCTGGAGCGGGCGGAGTCGTTCGAAGCCATCGTTAAACAAGCAAGGAAAATCGAATTGGACTGCTTGGAGGAATGGTTTCATCTTGTAGTCGTGGATCGCAGCGAACAGGATGCCGCGCTCCAGCGTATTCAGGCAGAAGCTGCAAGTATGGCCGCACGTTACCGGAGAAATACGAAGCCGCTCTGGCTTGACGAGGAAGAATGGCTGGTGCGTATCGGCTGGAATACGAGCAAGGTGCCGTTTAGAGTCGCCCTGCAGCTGACAGAGCCCATGGAGGAATCCGCGGTGTGGCAGTTGGAGATGGTGCTGCAGGATAAGCAGAATCCGTCACAGGTGTATACAGCTTCGGTTCAAGAGGAGTTCGCGGCGGAGGAGCTTCCTCAGGACTGGCTTCCAGAAGCTGAGCAAAAAGTGATCAGCGAGCGACAGAAGTGGCTTCAGATAATCCCAGAGCTTCAGCATCCGGAGCGAGCTTCCAGGATGATTGATCGATTGAATGAAGAGCAGGCCTGGCTGTTTTTAACGGAATGGAGTATTCGTCTGGCGGAGTACGGATGCACGGTTTATTTGCCGAAGTGGTGGGAGCAGGTAAGGAGGACAAAGCCGCGAATCAAGACGAAGGTTCAGTCTGCAGTTCCCGTTGAATCGAACTCATTATTCGGTCTCGAACAGGTGATGCAGTATGACTGGAAAATTGCGATCGGCGATGTCGATCTGACAGAGGAAGAGTTCCGTGCCTTGCTAGACAGAGAAGCCCGCTTAATTCAAATTCGGGGACAGTGGGTTGTGCTAAGCCCGGCGATGCTGCAGAGCATTCAGCACAAGCTGAAATCGATCAGCAAGAAGAACGGCCTGACCTTTCAGGATATACTTCGCCTGGAGCTTCTAGGAGGCGAACTGCCAGAAGAAGATGATGATGAAGGAGTCGAAGTGCCGCTTGAGATTGACCTGTCGCCGGGACTTCAGGCGATGATCGGCAGATTGCAGGATTTAGAGCACATTCCGCTCCTTCCTGCGCCGGAATCGTTCCGCGGCAAGCTGCGACCTTACCAGCAGGAAGGGATGGCTTGGCTGCTGTTCTTAAGGCAATTCGGATTCGGAGGCTGCCTGGCTGACGATATGGGGCTGGGAAAGACAATTCAGTGGATCTCTTACCTGCTGCATATTCAAGAACAGAAGGAGGATGCCTCCCCTTCGCTGCTGATCGCGCCAACCTCTGTACTGGGCAACTGGCAGAAGGAGCTTGAGAGATTCGCTCCAGGTTTGAAGGTACATCTGCATTACGGTACCCATCGACATCGAGGAGAAGCCTTCGAAATGGAAGCTCAGCAGGCAGACGTGGTGCTCACCTCATACAATCTTGCACATCTGGACCAACCTGAGTTGAGTTCTGTTGAGTGGGACTGCATATGCCTCGATGAAGCGCAGAACATAAAAAATGTATATACGAAGCAGTCGGTAGCGATTCGTAAGCTGAAGGGACGGCACCGCATCGCACTAACGGGTACACCGATAGAGAACCGTCTGACCGAACTGTGGTCGATTTTCGACTTCATTAATCCGGGATATTTGGGTTCGCTTCGTGAATTCAGCCGAAAGTACGTGCAGCCGATCGAGAGAAAGCAGGATTCTCAGCGAATTCATCAGGTTCAGAAGCTGGTGCAGCCGTTCCTGCTGCGCAGGGAAAAGAAAAATCCAGCCATTCATCTGAACCTCCCGGAAAAGGAAGAACTGAAATGCTACGTTTCCTTAACCGCTCAGCAGGGTGCGCTGTATGAGCAAGCGCTGCAGAACGTATTCGAACGGATGGACGGCTTATCGACGATGGAACGTAAAGGAGCCGTGCTGGCACTATTGACCCGTCTGAAGCAAATCTGCAATCATCCGCTGCTGCTGACGAGAGAGATTTGGCCTGCGCCAGAGGAAATGATACAGGGTTCGCAAAAGCTGGTGCGCATGCTGGAGATGATCGAGGTGCTTCGCGCTGAAGGGGAGCGCTGCCTTATCTTTACGCAGTATATTGATATGGGCCGAATGATCCAAACGGCTTTGCAATTCAAGCTGGGCGAAACGGCTCGGTTCATGCACGGCGGGGTCCCGAAGCAGGAGCGAGATGAAATGGTGGCTGAATTTCAAGATCCGGAATCCAGCTTGGGTATTCTCATATTGTCTCTGCGGACGGGAGGGACCGGTCTGAATTTGACGGCAGCCAATCATGTCTTTCACTTTGACCGTTGGTGGAATCCGGCAGTGGAGAATCAGGCGACCGACCGGGTATACCGGATTGGACAGACGCGTGGCGTTCAGGTGCATAAGTTCATTACACTTGGAACACTGGAAGAGAAAATTGATGAAATGCTGGAGAGCAAGCAAGGGCTGAGTGATCAGATTATCGGTACCGGCGAGGGATGGATTACCGAGCTGTCGACCGATGAGCTGCGAGAGGTGCTTCAGATTCGCAAACAGTGGATGAATGAAGAAGACGATATAGCGGAAATGGAAAAGGACTGAACCGTCTAAGTAACGGATCAGTCCTTTTCTGCTTCACAAGAGGGTTCGGATATCCACAAAAAGTTCCTTTCAAGACAGATCGATGATTTTCTCATCCGAAAATACATAAATGGCTACCTAATGAATAGCTCTAATCTGTGCTGATAAGGCCTATAGAAGCGGCGAAAAGCACGCGCTCAATCGCTGCTGTTTTTAGGTGGGATGGTCTGCTTTTGGGATTTACAGCTTCACTACATTCTCAGCTTGAGGACCGCGGTTTCCTTCCACGATATCAAATTGTACCCGCTGACCTTCATCCAACGTCTTGAAGCCTTCGCCTTGGATTGCGCTGAAGTGCACGAATACGTCGCTTCCGCCTTCAACCTCGATAAATCCGTAGCCTTTTTCCGAGTTAAACCATTTTACTGTTCCTGTTTCCATGTTTCTTAACCTCCAATAAATATGCTTGCATCCAAGAAGTACATATCACACAAAGGCATTCGCACGATCATAGTGACAGCTCTGTGCAATATGTGAATTATTATTTTCAAAATCGGAGCAAAATAATCATATGGAGTGTAAAACTTTTTGTTATACGTGACAGGATTCTCCAATGCAGCAGGAAAAAACCGCTCTCCTCTGGCGAGGGAGCGGCCTAAATGATGAACGATAATAAGGCGATTTACCGACCGATATGGTCCGATATGGGTTTAAGCTTAAAATGAATTTAAGCTTTAATGCAGAACCAGCTGATTTGAACATCCCCATGGAATACGAGGCAAATATCGTGGAGACCTTCTTCCAGTCCTTTGATTTCACAGGACTCCGTCGTCCATGCTTGCCAGTCGCCGCTTGGAGAGACTTGGCATGTACCGATCACTTGTCCTTCCGTACTGCCTAGTCGGATTTCAATCGTCGCGGACAGAGCCGAACCATTGGACGCGCGTACCTCGAACCTGCGTACTTTACTGGTAAATTGCGCATCCTTATACAGCGTCCAGCCTGGTTCTTCTCCTTCATGGCGTACGGAAGTGCCGCCTTCCAAGCATTCGTCGATTCGAACGTGCGCATAGTCATCGTAATTCTCCGCACGTACCGGCTCAGAAAGTGTGCGCGGAGGGATTTGTTCGCCGTCGATGGCTACGTTGGCGTGCAGCTGAATATCGGCGGACGATTTGCCGACCATAATTTCATAGTCGCCGGCCTCCACGCAGTACTTGTCTCGGGTGACATCCCAGATAGCGAGATCTTCGGCCCGAAGCGTGAAAGTGACGGTATGGCTTTGTCCAGGCAGCAGATGAATGCGCCGGAATGCTTTTAGCTCCTTCAGCGGTCTGACGACTCGAGATTGGATGGAACGAGCATACAGCTGAACGACTTCATCACTGGCATATTCACCGTTGTTCGTAACGTTGAAGCTGACCTGCAAGCTTCCATCTGCTCCGATGCGGCTTGAGCTGAGCTGAAGATCACTGTAGTCGAATGAAGCGTAAGTTAGTCCATGGCCGAACGGATATAGCGGCTCTCCGTCAAAATACATGTAAGTTCTTTTGCCTTTGATGATGTCGTAATCCATAATATCTGGCAGTTGATCTACGGAGCGGTACCACGTCATATTTAGGCGTCCCGCCGGTGCGTAGTCTCCGTACAGCACATCGGCAATCGCGTGACCGATCTCTTGCCCTGAATGGGAGGTATACAGGATCGCTGGAATGTGCTCCTGCGCCCAGTTGACCGCGAACGGATAACTGCCCACGATGACGACGATCGTATTCGGATTCACCTTATATACTTCTTGGATGAGCTTCTCTTGCGCAGGCGGGAGGACGATATCCTCACGGTCGATTTCTTCTTTTCCGTTAATGACCGGATTGTTGCCGACGAAGACGACGGCGGCATCGGAGGATTTGGCCGCTGTAATGGCCTCCTCTAACCCGTCTACTACGGTTTCCTTCATGAAGCGGATTCCGTCTTCAGGCTTCTCTGATTCTCCAGCTTTCAGCACACCACTGTCGTCTGGTTCGGAGATCACAGCTTTGCCGTTCCAAGTCTGCATCGTACAAGTACCATCCGGTTGCTGGGTGAAATTGTACTGTTCCTTCACGAACCAACCAAACACTTCTTCTGCCGAAGCGGAGATAAAATCGTCCCCGGTCGTAACGAATTTGCCGCTGCGCAGGCTTTTCAGCGTATGGTTGCCCCAGCCCCAGTCGGTCAGCTCGAACGTATCCGCGCTGCTTGCATCGATGGCACGAGCAGACAACGCTTCGCCATTCGCAGGGTCAGCGCTTACATATTGGCCCGTTTTCGCGGATTTCAATCGAATGCGATCAAGGCTCGAAGCGAAGCTCACATTCTCTTGGCCCAGCTTTTTCCGCAGTCCTTGCAGCGGGGTGACCTGATAAGGCAGCGAACCGCTGTACCAATCCCGGTAGATCACATCGCCCAGCGGTCCGATGACGGCAAGCTTCTTCGTCTTCTCGCGCTTCAACGGAAGCGTCTGTTGATCGTTCTTAAGCAGCACGACAGATTCCTTCGCCGCTTTCAGCGATAAGGCCGCATGATCCGGATGCATTAGCTTCGAGTCTGGGATCTTCGAGTACGGATTGATCTCCGGTGGATCGAACAGGCCGAGTCGCATGCGAATGCGGAAGATGTTCGTGATCGCGCGATCAAGATCGGCTTCGCTCAGCATTCCGCGCTCGATCGCTTCCGTAACCGCCTGAATGACAAGGTCTTTATCGTCGGTTAAGCAGTCGACTCCGCGCTTCAACGCACCCGCGGCAGATTCTGCATGAGTCTCATGGTAATGGTGGTAGTCAACGGTCTGGGAAAGGTCTCCTCCGTCACAGACGATGAAGCCGCCTAAGCCCCACTCCCCTTTCACGTATTTGTTCACGTCGGGGCTTTCAATCGCTGGTGTGCCGTTGATCGAGTTATATGCAGTCATAATCGACTGGACTTGTCCATCGACAATGGCTGCTTCGAAAGGCTTTAAATAATATTCATGCTTATTACGCGGATCTATACTCGCAGAGTACGTTAGTCGGTCCTTTTCGTTATTGTTGGCGTAAAAATGCTTCAGCGTCGGCACCATCTTCAAATATTTCGGATGTTCGCCGTGCATGCCCTTCGCCAGTTGGACCGTCATCGTTCCGGTCAGATGCGGGTCTTCGCCGTAGGCTTCCTCGGTGCGTCCCCATCTTGGATCTCTCTCCATATCTACGGTCGGTGCCCATAATGTCAGGCCGTATTTATCCGGCTGCTGATTGTAGAAGACGCGGGCTTCATCACCGACGACCGAGCCAATTTCTTTCATAAGCTCTGGATTCCATGTACAGGCCAGACCGATGGGCTGCGGGAAGACGGTTGCCTCCCCTCTCCAAGCCACACCGTGAGCTGCTTCTCCGCCGACACTGTATGGACCGATGCCGAATCTTTCAATCGCTGCTTGACGGGTAGGGATTTGGGAGATTTTCTCCTCTAACGTGAGCCTGGATACGAGGTCTTTGACGCGCTCCTCTACTGGCAGGTTCGGATCTTGAAATGGATAGGTATGCTGTGCTGTCATCGTGTTCACCATCCTTAGGTTTAATGAGAAGATGGCTAGATTTTACCATAAATAGAGCGCTTTCAATACCTATAAGATTGGTTAAAAAACCACCTGAAGATTATAGATTAATCTTTGAGGTCAGACCACTTGTTTTCGGCTGGCGGCCTTTCGAAGTGCTGCAGCTTCTTCACCAGCTCATCCGCGTCGTCACTCATCACATACAGGGACTGATTGGACGGCCGCGCGAACCCGCTGTCGATAGCATGCTGGATCAGGTTAGATAATGGAGTGTAGAAACCTTCGATATTATACAAGCCGACGGGCTTCGTATGGATGCCAAGTTGGGACCAACTGAGTACCTCGAAGATTTCCTCGAAGGTCCCAAGCCCGCCGGGCAGCGCGATAAACGCATCGGCGAGTTCCATCATCTTCGCCTTGCGCTGATGCATATCATCCACTTCGATCAATATTGTCAATTCCGCATGCACCATTTCACCTCGAAATAGTCCTTTCGGCATTACACCGATCACGTTTCCTCCATGACGGAGCAGGGTGTCTGCGATCTTTCCCATTAATCCGATTTTGGAGCCTCCATATATCAGCTCTATACCGCTTTTGGCCATTACTTTGCCTAGATTTTCTGCGGCTTGCACATACGCAGGGGAAACGCCGGAATTGGAACCGGCAAATACACAGATTCGTTTCAAATGAATTCTCCTTTACGTGTGGGTTGTTCATGATGAGTATACAATATTTAGTGGCGGAAGTGAATTTTTTGCACCATATATAGTATTATTGGCATGTTTGTGTATAGATACTGAATTCCCAGCGCATTCTAAGGATGCCAATGATTTAGTGGATGATCATAATGTGGAGGGGATCTAGATGACACAGAATAGTCAGCACCAAGAGGCGCACGGCATCGGTCAGATTGAGGAGCAGCTGAAGCAGCAGGCAGAGGCGGCTGAGTCGATTCAAGGGATCAACGAGGCGGATCGCGATATTGCGGAGAAAGCACGCCAGCGTGAATCCGAACTGGATGAGTTGGAATTTTGACCAAAACGGTTGTACAATAAAAAGCATTATCCCGGCAATTCTTTCGTGCTGAGGATGGTGCTTTTTTTGTATACATAATAGAAACTTTACTCTATGTTTCGTATTGAGGTGCACATATGATGGACAACAAGGATCAGTCAGAAAACCATTCTTATGAATTAGCTACATTTGCCGGGGGATGTTTTTGGTGCATGGTTACGCCTTTTGAGGAGTTTCCAGGCATTCACGGGATCGTCTCCGGATATATGGGAGGCCTTACGGACAATCCCACGTACGAGCAGGTGAAGCAAGGGGATACGGGTCATGCCGAGGTGGTTCAGATCACCTTCGATCCGGACGTATTTCCGTATGAGAAGCTGTTGGAGCTGTATTGGGTCCAAATCGATCCAACCGATGCGGGAGGACAATTCCACGACCGGGGATCGTCGTACCGAACCGTGATTTTTTACCACCATGAGGAGCAGCGTATGTTAGCGGAACGCTCGAAGCAAGCGCTTGAAGCCGGCGGGCAGTTTAATAAGCCGATTGTCACGGAAATCGTGCCTGCAAGTACTTTTTATCCGGCAGAAGAATATCATCAGGATTATCATAGGAAGCATCCGAAGCATTACAAGGAAGACCGTGAACAGTCAGGAAGAGATGAATTTATTCGAAAGCATTGGGAAAAGTGAAATCAGGTGGAAGAGGTGCGGAATCCATGAGCGTTTATGAATTTGAAGTGACGACGATTAGCGGGGAGAATATATCACTGCGGGATTATGAAGGGAAGGTGCTCCTCATCGTCAATACCGCGACGAAGTGCGGATTTGCGCCGCAGCTGAAGGAGCTGCAGTCGCTGCATGAGGATTATCAAGAGCAGGGGTTTGCCGTGCTGGGGTTTCCGTGCAATCAATTCAAGGAGCAGGAGCCTGGATCTGATGCGGAAATCGAACAGACCTGTCAGCTGCAGTTCGGCACCCGTTTTCCGATGTTCAGCAAAATCGAAGTGAACGGCCCTGGCACGCATCCGTTATATCAGTATTTGAAGAAGGAAGAGTCGGGCTTGCTGGGCGAGAGTATTAAATGGAACTTCACGAAATTTCTCGTCGACCGCAGCGGCAAACCTGTGAAACGATACGCCCCAACCACGACTCCGAATAAGATTCGGAAGGATATTGAGGCGCTGCTGGGCAGGTAAATCACAAGCAAAATCTATGAATCTATGAAGATCAGCCTTGGTGAGGGCTGGTCTTTTTGTTTTAGTCCGAATGTCCCATGTTGGCATCTCCATAACCTGAAAATCTCGTGTATTCACCATAAAGTTACACAGGGTTGTCACAAATTAGGGGATAGTGTATCATTTTGGGAGATTTATTGGTAATATCATCCTAGTCCAATAGACATCACGAAAGAATACCAAGCGAAATGAACCACGGCAAATCCGTACGAAAGTCGGAGACGCAAAGCCACGGGTCTAAGCCTTAACCGATGTTAAGGGATGGCAGCCGGGCCGCTCAAACTTCGTCTTGGTCTTTTTTTGTCTAAAAATAAGGGGGAACAAGTATGAACATGAGATTTGGAAGAAGAAAGAATCATAGAAAGACAGGGATGCTGCTTAGTTTGATCATGACCATCATCATGGCTTGGAGCGTGATGCCGCCTATCCATATGGAAGGTGCGGTGAAGTATGTCTTCTCAAGAGATACGTCGAAGGTCGAGCTTGATGGTAAAAGCCTCTATACATATAAGCATCACGCCGTATGGCACGGGTTTGACCCGAGCTGGAATACACAAATCTTCTACCGGAACTTGCAGACGGGACAGGAACTGCAAATTACGGATCACGGACAGCCGGCCAAAATGCCGGTTATGACGGAATTGAGCAATGGCGACATAGTCATCATCTGGATGGACAAACGTGAATATGCGGGTCAAACGAACTTTAACTGGGATGTATACAGCTATAATTTGACCGCGGGTATCGAGAAGAAGCTGAGCAGCGGAGCAGCCGAGAATCGTGTCGTTACTGCAGACGGAAATTATGCCGTATGGTTCGATGCCAGATTGCAAATTACGCTATACAACCTGCAAACGAACGAAGCTAGTGTCATTGGTGAAGGCTACAGTCCGATCGTCAAAGATGGAAAAGTGATGTTCAACGCGCCTTCCAAGCAGGAGCTTAAAATCTATGATATCGCTTCGGGTCAAACCGAAACGGCGGTTCAAATCTCAGGAAGCGAATACATCCGCCTATTTCAATTTAATGGGGAAAGAGCCGTATGGAAACAAAGAGACAACGCGACGGATCTATACAAGTATGTGTCCATCGAATCGGACGACCCGAGTGCGGTTCCTATCGATTTGACTCAGCCAGTCAAGAAAGAGCGAGAATATTTGAATTTATATATCGGAGACAAGAACGCAGCCTGGCTTGAAGACGTAGGCGGTTCACCGCAGTTGTTCGGGGCGAATTTGGAAGAGCATGAGTCGTATCAGATGACTTTTGGTACAGAGCGCCCGGATGTGATTGGGTTTACAGGAGATCAACTGGTTACAAGAAGTGCCGCTAACCTATTGGTATATACCTCGATTCGCCGGATGGAAATTCCGGATGCGACCTTTACGCCATCTGAGGAGAGTTCTGGGTGGTTTGATGCACAGGGCGGAGTACTCGAATCCACGGACGGCACCGTGAAAGTGGTTGTTCCGGCACAGGCTTTTGCGGAGCGGACGAAAGTGACCTTGAAACCGAAATCTAATGCGGAAGCAGAAGATGCGATGACGCCGGTAACAAGTTTGTGGACGATGGAGATAGGCGGGGAGGCAAAGCTGCCGCTTCAGCTTCATATGTCATACGCCAATACGGACTTGACTGCTGCGTATGTGAACAAGCTGGGCATTTATCGCGCTGACGAGCAGCCCGATGCTTCATTGGAATATATCGGAGGTAGTGCAGATGAAGACAGCCGGACGGTGCAGGCAGATGTGATGCAATCCGGAACCTACGGTTTATTTATGTATGAACCTTCGTTTCAAGATGTGAAGGGGCACTGGGGACAGAGCTATATTGAAACACTGGCTGCCAGATGGAAAGTGAGCGGTGTGGGCGAAGACAAGTTCGGGCCGAATCAAACGCTGACAAGGGCTGAATTTACGAAAATGCTGGCGGATGCAACGGGGATGACGGTCAATATGGAAGCAAAGGCGAATGCACACTTTGCCGATATGAGCTCGCATTGGTCCAATCCATGGGTCGCCGCTGCGGTTGAAGCCGGATGGGTGAACGGAGTGGACGGTAAATTCCTGCCGAACCGGGCAATCACTCGTGAGGAAATGATGGTCATGCTCATTCAGGCGCTAGGTTATGAGAATGAAGCACAGATGACCGATCAGGAAATGAATCAGCTGCTCCAATTCAATGATGCAAAGCAAATCAGCGGATGGGCGAAGCAGGCTGCCGCACTGGCAGTGAAGCATCAATTGATTATGGGAAGCAACGGCCTTATCGCGCCAAAGGATATTTCCACACGCGCGGAAGCGGCGGTCGTGATGTATAAGGTATTGATGGAGAGAGGAGAACTTGTGAATGAGTAAGAAGCCGAGGCGAAGCTGGAAAAAACGAATACGCCGAGCATGGATACTAAGCCTTGCAGCGATCATATTCATTACTGGGCTGCCCATGATACCAGGGCTGGATATAGAGGAAGCCTATGCGGATACCGCCATCTCGATAGAACCGCATCGATTCAGTTCGATTTACGGCGGGCTTGCCGATGTAAGCTTTCAGTATCTGGACTACGGTGAATATGAAGCGCATGATACCGCCATTACATTGCACCAGAACGGTACAATGCTGGAAACGTTAGACAGCGCTCCTTATGCGACAGGCAGCGAACAGACGTACACATGGGATGGTACAATTCAAGGGCAGCCTGCGTTGGACGGGCAATACAACATTAAGGTAACCCCGGTTCAGTTCGCGGCCCATGGCGGCGATGTCGATGTGGAGGTATTTAATCCGAATCCGCCTGCTCCGGCGTATATCGAAATGCTCCCGAATCCGGAAAGCGATACCCATGTCATCCGAGGCATTGCGGAGAAGAATACGCAGGTGTTTTTGTATGTGAAATACACAAGAAGAGTGGGAGATGACCGGCAGGTTGTCGATCCTGGAGATCCAGTCGTCTGGCAGGAGGCTATTCCGGTCTCAGACACAAGGACATGGTCTCAGGATATCCCGGATACAGAGCTTCAAAATTATTTTGATGAGTTTCCTGCGTACGGCCGGTTCGAGCCGCAGGACTATATTGGGGAATGGGAGGTCGAAGTTGAACTTCCTCCTTATCTAATTGCAGATATTACAGCCGTCGCTTATCGTCCCTATGATCAGAAGTGGTCGGAGGATCCTTCGGAAATATTAAGAGTATTGCGCTATAAAGCCCAGACGGACGATACGAAATGGGCTTACTTAGCAAACTATTACTACAACAAAATCTACGAGCAAGAGATTGCTGATCAGTTGCATGATGTTGCTGAGGATAATGGACTGCCAGTAGAAACATGCTTCGAGGGTCAGACCTGTTACAATCAGATTCCGGAAGGTTACAGTCTCTTACTGTTCGATCCGATCAATGCAGGGAACATACTCGAGGCAGATCGGGAGAAGATTGAAGAAGAATTTGCGAATAAAAACGGGCATCCTTTAGCTAAGCATTTTGACCCGATCAATATGGCTACTGGTGATTTCAGCTTTTACCACACGAATATGACCGTACAGGCCGTCATGCCGCTGGAGTTTGCGATCTCTTACCATAGCAGAGAGTCGTACAACGGGGACTTGGGCTATGGATGGCACCATACGTTCGAGAGAAGGCTTGAATTCAGAGACGGTGATGTCGTGTACGTCGTTACGCCGGAAGGAGCAAGCCTGAAATATACGCCGACGGGGAACGGTCAGTACGAAACACCGGCAGGGGTTTACGACACATTAGTGAAAAACTCGGACGGAAGCTATACCCTTACGGCACCACAACAATGGGAGTATGTATTCCGTCAGGATGGAATGCTTTACGGCATTACTGACAATAACGGTCATCAAACGAAGCTGACTTATTATGGCACCGTTCTGAAGGAAGTGAGCACGGAAGGCGCGAAGCTGCTATTTACATACGGGAATGGCGGCAAGATTATGGAGGTCACCGACCATACGGGACGCAAAGTGCAGTACCGCTATGATGAAGTCAATCATCACCTGGAAGAAGTGGTGCTTCCAGACGGCGCAGTCATCGGCTTCGACTATGATGAACGTCACCGGATGACCGCAATTCATAATCCGAATCAGACCGCATCGCTTATTAATGAATACGATGATCAGGATCGAGTCGTGGCACAGCGCGCATTCAGCGGGGAATGGGGCTACATGGAGTACTTCCCTGACCAGATGCAGACGAGGATTACGAACGAGCGCGGCTACGTCCAAGTGTACGAATACGATGAGCGCCAGCGCAAAACAGCCGTTCATTATCCGGATGGCAGCTCGGAGCATTTCGAATATGACGGCAATGATAATCTGACGCGGTATATTGACCCGAAAGGGAACGAGAATCGGTTTATTTACGACGGCAAAGGCAATATGCTCCAAGCGATTGACGCATTAGGGAATATGACGACCTACACGTACAATGGCTGGAATATGCCGGAGACCATTACAGATGCGCTTGGAAACGTCACAAGAATGGCTTACGACAGCAAGGGCAATCTGACCTCGATAACGGACGCACTTGGTCGTACTACGACGATTGTCCGCAATGAGGAAGGAATCCCTGTTCGTATGGTGAGTCCGTCCGGTGCCGAGGTAGCCATGGATTTGGATGCTTACGGATTTGTAGAGAATATGACGAATCCGAAAGGTGATCAGCAGCAGCTATTGAGAGATGATCTTCACCGAGTCACCCAAATCACCGATGCGCTCGGACAGACCAGCAAGGTCGAATACGACCCGCGCGGCAGGGTGACGGCACAAATCGATGCGCTCCTGCATCGGGAATCGTTCCAATACGACGATAACAGCAACATGACAGCTTATACCGACAAATCTGGGGCAACAACAACCTACGGTTACGATGCGTTTGACCGTCTCACATCAGTGACCGATGCGCTGGGCAGGACGACGAGATTCACATACGATGAAATTGGCAATATCTCGAAACAGGAGGATCCGAACGGCGCAGTCACCCTATACGAATATGACGAAGTCGATCGTCTCGTGAAAGTTATAGATCCGCAAGGGTATATCACCGAATATGATTATGACCTGAACGGCAATTTGGTGCAGCAGAAGGATCCGAACGGAGGCATCACCACCGTAACTTACGATGCGCGCAATTTGCCAATCACCATCAGCGACCCGGAAGGCGGTACGACGACTTATCAGTATGATGCATTGGGCCGTTTAACGCAGGAGACGAACGCGCTCGGCCATTCCATCACTTATGCGTATGACGCAGCCGGACAGGTAACTTCGGTAACGGACGCGCTTGGGTATACGACGCAATATAAATATGATCTAGACGGCCAGCTCATTGAAACGATCGATCCGAACGGCGCTGTCTGGAAAATGGAATATGATGCGAACGGCCAGCTGGAAAGAACGATCGATCCTTACGGCCATGAGACGAAGCTGGTGCGGGACGCATTAGGACGAGTCACTCAGGCCGTGGATGAAGCGGGCAACAGAACGACCTATACGTATGATGCGCTGGGACAAGTGATCGCTATTACCGATGCGCTCGGTCAGCGAACCGAATATACCTACGATGAACGCGGGCTGCTCACGGCAATCAAGGATGCCAAACAGCAGACAACCTCGTATGCGTATGATGCAGTAGGTCAGCTGTTGTCGGTAACGAACGCATTGAACGAGATGACATCGTATCGTTACGATGCGATGGGGAATATCGTGAGCAAGACGGATGCGCTGCAGCGGATGACCCGCTATGAATACGATGTGAAATCGCAGCTCGTGAAGGAGATTAATCCGCTTCAGGAGATGACGCAGTTGTTCTATGACGGCAATGGCAATGTGACTCGCATCGTGTATCCGGGGAACCATCAGGGCCAGCAGGACAGTGTGAGCTACACCTATGACTTGAACAGCCGCTTGACGGGAATTCAATACAGCGACGGTCAGCAGGTGCAGTATGCGTATGATTTATTGGGACGCCGGACGCGCATGGTAGATGAGGTGGGCGTTACCCAGTATCAATATGACGCTTTGAACCGAGTAACTTCGGTTACCGATGCGTTCAATCAGACGATTCAGTACGAATGGACGCCGACCGGNGCTGGAGCTGAAGCATATCGACCAATACGGCAAAACATTGGAGCATCTGACGTATACGTATGATCCGGTTGGAAACCGAACGAAGATGATCCGCTACGAGGATGCGGATGATGAAGACGCAGACGGCGAAGAACGCATCATTACAGATTATGCTTACGATGCCATCAATCAGTTAGTGCAAGTTCAGACACAGAACGGAAGCGATCCGTCCTCACTTGTCAGCAGCCTGTACAGCTATGACGCGGTAGGAAATCGTCTCTCAAAAACAAGCATTTGGGGCGACGTGATTGAAACGGAAACTTACGTGTACGATGCAGCGGATAAACTGCTGGAGAT
>NZ_JBHSQV010000012.1:0-1669 GCF_042658665.1 Marinicrinis lubricantis | reverse complement strand
CTATTTAGCCCCCAAATGAACTTGGACAGTACACCCCTTATTCCGATAGAATGAAATCAGTCGGAGGGGAACGCATTGGAAAGAAAACGGTATGATCTGAACTTTAAGAAAATGGTTGTAGCCAAGGGGCAAGAGATCGGCAATATGACGGCAGTAGCAAGGCAGCATGATCTTGATCCGAAGATGGTGCTGCGCTGGGCGAGAGAATTGAAGCGCAAGGATCTTGACGAATTGGATGGCGCTGCTTTGAAGCAAGCTGCGTTCGTTCCTACAGCCGCCGATTATGCGGCCTTGGAGAAGGAGCACGAGAAGCTCAAGAAGCTCTATGCAGAGCAGGCGCTGGAGAGAGAAATCCTCCGTGACCTGTTAAAAAAAACGAACCCACACTTGCGGATAAAATAGAGATTTCCCAGAAATATATCATGCAGGGCCATTCAATCAGTCTTGTGCTGCGCATCCTGGAAGTGGAGCGTTCCACGTATTATGCACATGTGAATCGCCCGAATCAGCAACCTGAGCGAATCCACAGGAGCGGTCGCTCCGCGCCTGGTTATTCATATACGCAAGACTACAAGCGCATTAGCGATGAGCAAATCTGTGAGTGGATCATGGAACTGTTGGCCGACGAGTACACGTCTGTCTACGGATACCGCAAGCTGACAAAGATGCTGGGGCGCCAGCACCACCTTGTGATTANTGTGAATCGCCCGAATCAGCAACCTGAGCGAATCCACAGGAGCGGTCGCTCCGCGCCTGGTTATTCATATACGCAAGACTACAAGCGCATTAGCGATGAGCAAATCTGTGAGTGGATCATGGAACTGTTGGCCGACGAGTACACGTCTGTCTACGGATACCGCAAGCTGACAAAGATGCTGAGGCGCCAGCACCACCTTGTGATTAAACACATGACACATTGACAAAGTTCACTGGTGGATACAAGAAGAAAGTCTATCGACTATGCAAGAAGATGAATGTTCTTCGCCCTCAGCGGAAGCTCAAGATTAAGCATCCTAAACGGCTCGCAAATAACAAAGTCATTACCGGTTCCAATCAACTGTGGGAGACGGATATTAAGTATGGTTGGGTCGAAGGCGAACAGCGCTTCTTCTTCCTGATGAGTATCATCGATGTGTTCGATCGAGCCATTGTTGCCTATCATCATGGCCTGTCCTGCGAGGCTAAGGATCTGGTTCAAATCATGCAGGAGGCACTGATGAAGCGCCAGCTCTTTGACAAGGCGAATCGGCCAATTATTCGATCGGACAACGGTCCACAGTTCATTAGCCATCGGTTTGCGGAGGCTTGTGAACAGTTTGGAATTGTCCACGAGTGGATACCGCCTAAGACGCCGAATAAGAACGCCCACATCGAGTCTTTTCACTCCATCCTTGAATCGGAGTGTTACCAGCGCCACGATTTTGAGAGCTACCAACAGGCGTATGAGATCGTTAGCGGTTTTATCCACAACTACAATCGCAATCGCATCCATGGAAGCATCTATGATATGTCGCCGTACGAATACATGGAAGCTATCCGGCAAGGCAACGTAACACCCAAAGAAATCAGGGTATGAGGCATAATCATCATAAACGATGAAAAATCGAGCGATTCTATGCAATCAATCGAATAAGAGGTGCAGTGTCCGATATTAGGGGGTTAAGCCGAC
>NZ_JBHSQV010000011.1:0-11381 GCF_042658665.1 Marinicrinis lubricantis | reverse complement strand
ATACTTCATATTGAGCGTCCTCCTTCAATTAGGGCAGTGAATGTCGAACCATTCCGAGACCCAGCATACAGGAGGCGCTTTTTCTTTTCAAAGAGCAAATTACTTCATTACAGGAATGGCTCCTTTTGGATTAGTTTCAATGTCAGTATATGACTACGACCTAATATTGGACTGGTCATCAGCGGATAAACACAGTAACTTTTCCGATTTTTATTGCTGGTCTTTCTGAACTAGATCTACCCCGTCACGAATAAACGTATCGTCGTTATTGCCTGAAGTGAACGTATCGCTCACCTGCTCATGTGTCTCTGCGAGTCCTTTCGACATTCGCGTGTTCTTCTCATAATCCGAGACTTCATACATTTTGCGGCCTAACGGCTCTTGCTTCTCATTTCCGTTTTGATTTGGAGTCACCTGACTCCCTCCCATCCATTTTAGTTTTGCTTCAATATGCATAACGTCACTTCAAACCGAAGCCTAGTGAATTTGAGAAGGCTGCTCTAACTCCTCGTTCTTCTGTGCCATCATCCACGGTTGCATTTCCTTAAAGAAATCCTCCTGTTGTTCCGGCGCGATATAGCCGAGCTGGATGCGAGTCGCTTTCGATACAAAAGGATCCAGAGTGCACACATCCGATTTCGTGATATCAGAGAGGGAGGTTCGCCCTAATGTAACGGCCACCATCTCCATCTCCTTAACCGCCGCATGCAAATAACGGACCAAACCTTGTGCCGCTTTCTCGACATCAAGCTTCTCCGTCATTTTACCCGAATACACAACCAAGCTTGTTGGCGGTTCAAAGGGCATCGTCTGGACGATTTGATCACCTACCAGAGCCATCATGGCGGCTGCCCCAATATAAACCGCATCGGCACCCAATGCCATTGCTTTAAGCATTTGTCCTGGCGTCACTAATCCGCCTGTCGCAATAAGACTGATTTGATCTGCCGCCCCCTTCCGTGCCAAAAAATCAGCTGCACGGGAGATCGCAAACATTGTAGGAAGTCCCACGTCATCCTGCAGGGTGGGGGCTCCCCCGTGAGTCCCTCCTTCGGCACCGTCGACCGTAATGAAATCGACATCTGCTTCCAGTGCAGCCTGCAGTTCCTTCTCCAGGTGATGCGTCGCCGAGATCTTTAACCCCACAGGTACCCCAGTTTCGTCTCTGAGACGTCTGACTAATTGGTTGAAATCTTCTTTGGAATTGACGCCAGGCAGGCGGGAATGGATTTGCGCATCCTCTCCTGGAGCTAGATCATATACCTTTCTATAGTCCTCGCCAATATTTTTGGCTGCTGTTCTCTGCGGCGCTGAGCCCTGAGCTCCTTGACCCAATTGAATTTCGATAGCGTCCAATCTTTTGTACTGTTCCGGCTTGTTCATCCATCCGCCACGATTGTATTGGCCAATAAATAGACTCGCTGCTTCGCGTTCTTCTTCAAGCAATCCCGCTTCGCCTGAATTGGTCGCAGTACCGACAGAAGTGGCTGCTTTGGCTAATGCGATCTTCGCCTTTTTACTAAGTGCGCCGCCGAAGGACATCCCAGCAATCATGATTGGAATAGAAATCGTGAGCGGTTTTTTCGCACGTCGTCCAATCGTAACCGATGTACCGATCCCTACGTTCTCCGGAGTTGGCATGCGAAATAAATGAACGGGACTGAACAGAATTTGTTCCCACGGTGAAAAATGAAACGGACTGCCAAGAGGCCGAGAAACTGGAGTTCCTTGATTGGAACGCATTACGATTTCCATCAAGTTTGTGATACCGACTTTTCTTGATACAGGAACCATTTCAAACAAATTTTCCGTATATTGATCCCGTATCGCTCTTGTCATCGCTTTATCGACCGTTTCGTTGATGGCGGAACGAATCATATTCTCAATGAACCTTAGCATTGCCATTACTCTCCACTTGGAATGAGCGATCCGCCTGCTTCTGAAGCGCTTCTAGCTGTTGAGCCATCGTCGTGCACATTTGCTTCATCATTCCTAGCTGACGGGCCGCACTTTGTTCCTCCACCGCGATGTCTAATAAATCCCCCTGCTCATAATTCGTCAATTTGCGGTGATGTTCTTGTTCAATCGTGGACAATGTACCTGCCATTGTCTCCATCCGCTGCAGCTCTGATTGAATGTAATAGAGTGCATGCTTCCATTCTTCCTGCATGGGTTCCACCAACCTTTTTTTGATTAGATTTTCCCTGCACAAAAATAATATGTAAGCATACATCTCCATGAATTTGCTCCATATTATGGATGGGGAAGCAATTGATGATGGAAATTACCCCTATAAATAAAAAAAGCCGCATATGCGGCAATTTAAAGCAGTTACTTCTCTTTTATAATTCATAATCGTATCGTATTTCCTGAATATGTTGACTTAAGACCCTTGCTCCAATCTTCTAACTCGTCTTTCTAATTGATTAATTTCACGGCTTTGGCGATTGACTTCCCTCTCCAATCGGTTGACCCGCTGCTCCAGCTGGCGTCCTGGTGGAAACCCGGGTCCAGGTCCCGGTCCTGGGCCTGGGCCGGGACCTGGGCCAGGTACTGGAATGCGAAGCGTTTGACCTACAAAAATGAGTGTGCTGGACAAATTATTTGCTTGCATAATCGTTTGAATCGGTACTCCAAAACGATTTGCGATACTAAACATCGTGTCACCCGGTTGAACCGTATACGTGTACATCGATTCCTGCCTCCTAAAGATTGTTCTCGATGCATTGTATGAATACTTTAGGCGGATTGACAGGGGTGAACGCCCATCTTTTTATAAAATGAAGGGCGAATTTCCAGTGATTGTTTCATTTTAATGAACACCTTCTACAAGCTTGAACACAAAAAAGCCGCCATGATGACTTCATGGACGGCCGGTCTCATTTATTTCTTTCTTATGCGTGTGTACGTTCACCATCACTAGCCATGTACCGATGGATAAAAGCTTCTGCGACTGCAAGAATAACCGACGTAATGACAATTTCGCTGATCGTTAAATCCCAATCCATAAAGTCTGAAACAATCCACAAGTACAGGAACGACAAAATCCCGTCTGAAACCGTAGCTACTGTATTGTTGGTCGCACGCAGTATCATTTGGTCTCCTACGAAATAAGCGATCAACGATAATACTACTGCATTCACTAATGCGGTAAGAAAAGAAACTTCACCAAAATACATTAGAAGCGGAACAATAATCACCGCGTTCACAAGCATTTTTACAAGCATTTTATTCATTTACGAACCATCCTTTCTCTTGTAAGAAAGCACCTTTAGGTTGTTCATAGGTAGTATTCGCAAATGATCAATAAAAATGCTCAAAACATAATGGTTGTTCCTTCCATTAGCCAAGCAATAATTTCCTAGTCCTTCACAGTCATATCTTGATCTTTATTCTCTTTCCTTCGCTTTCTTCTCATTGGCTTCAAATGCTTCAACCGCATCCTTTAATTGCTCTTGAACAGTTCTTTCCGTAAGCGGTACACCCGTACGATATGCTGCCCTACTGATCAGGTGACCTCCAACAGGGGCGGTCAAGAATACAAAGATGATGCCTAATATAAGCTTGGCACTCGCATGTCCTTCGAAAAAAGCAAAGTACAAAAAGCTGCCGAGCAAAATGAGCAGTACACCAAGCGTTGAGCTTTTACTAACCCCATGTGACCGTGTATACACATCAGGGAAACGCAATAGCCCGATGGTACTGATTAAGCTGACGATTGCTCCTAATACGATCATAATCAAGAGAACGGGTTCACCGATGGACTCCATGATCTCTTTCACTATCGATCACCACTCCTCTCTCCAAATATTTCGAAAAAGCAATCGTTCCGACAAACGAAAGAATACCGATTAACAAAATGATATCCAAGAACGCTTGCGTTCGAAGCATAACCGAAAGTATCGCAATGACAGCAATCAAATGGATGCCGATGGAGTCGAGCGCAATGATACGATCTGCCATAGATGGCCCTTTCAGTACTCTGTACAGACAGCCTAGGATAGACACAGATAAAATAATTAAAGCGATTAACAGCATCGCATCAAACATTTCGGCTCACCTCCATGATGGCTTTCTCGAAGCTTCCTTTAATCTGCGCAGCGAGTTCATCCGCATCATCAATATTCAGCGCATGAATATAGAGCACCTGATTATTCGGAGAAACTTCCATCGTCAAGGTCCCTGGCGTTAACGTAATTAAGCAGGCTAAGGCCGTAATTTCCCAATCCGATTTCAGTTCGGTTTTTAATGCGAATACACCAGGGCTGATCTTCAACTTCGGACGAAGCACGTGTGCCAGCACATCGAAATTGGACAACAGCAGTTCTTTCAAGAAAAGAACGATCAGCTTGAAGATCGCCCAGACCTTCCTCATGTAGAAATTGTAAGAAATAAATCGGCGAAGCAGAAATAAGAAGCCCAGTCCCAAAGCATAACCCATCATAAAATGAACCGGATTCCAGCTGTTGTTTAAAAACATCCAGACAAACGCAATGATCATATTGATCAATATTTGAAATGCCATATTCACTACTCCTTCAAGACGGCTTGAATGTATAGCTGAGGGTCAAGCAGCACGTTTCCAGCCTCATGAACGTACGGGATGATCCATTCGGCACCGATTCCCATCCATACGACTAGAGCTACCAAAACCGCTGATGGAGCAAGGAGACGTCCTAGTTTAATGGGTTCGGTCCGCTGTAGTGCATCTGCGGGTTCTCCCCAAAAAGCTCCAATGAACAGCTTAATGACCGAATAGAGCACTAGAAGACTGGAGAAAAGGCTGATCCCCGTCAGCCAATACATTTCTGCATGAAACCCACCCTGAACGATTAGAAGCTTTCCTATAAATCCGCTTAAAGGCGGAACTCCAACCAATGCCATCGCCGCTACAAAAAATAACCAGCCAAGCAGCGGATAGCGCCGTATGAGCCCTCCCATTTCTTTCAGCTTTTCGGTACCGGCCGCCATAATCATCGCTCCACCTAAGAGGAAAAGCAGCGTTTTAACAAGCATATCATTCATGAGATAATACACTGCACCATTCATCGATTGCTCATTCGATACCGCCAAACCGAAGGCAACAAAACCGACGCCGTACACAATGTTATAAATCAGAATTCGATATACATCGGAATAGGCAACTGCCCCAATAACTCCGGCAATCATTGAAATAACGGCCATCCAAGCGATGACAGAGTTCATAAAGTCTGAATGTGCAAAGATGAGCGTAAATACGCGTATAATCGCATATAAGCCTACCTTCGTCAGCAATCCGCTAAACAATGCAATAATGACAGGAGGCGGCGCGCTGTAGGAACCAGGAAGCCAATAAAACAGGAACAATCCCGCTTTTAAGCTGAATACGATTAAAAACAGCATCGCAACAACATTCAAAATGCCATCCTGCCCCGTCTCTGCGATTCGAAGGGAAAGATCAGCCATATTGAGTGTCCCGACAACACCGTACAAGTAGGCAACCGAAGCAACGAACAGCGTCGAGGAAATAATATTGATGAGCAAATATTTCAACGATTCTCTCAGCTGTTTCTTCGTACCGCCCAACACAATAAGCGCGTAAGAAGAAATCAGCATGATTTCAAAGCAAACAAACAGGTTAAAAATATCCCCCGTCAAAAAAGATCCAATGACGCCCACGGTTAGAAATTGCATAAACGGATAAAAATAATGCGTCTCCCTCTCGCGTCCAATACTGCCGAACGCATAAAACAAACAAATGCTGCTGACGATGGTTGTCGTCAAGACAAGCAGCGAGGCGAACATATCCGCCACAAATACGATTCCGTAAGGTGCATCCCAACCGCTCATACTCAGCGTTAAGATCCCATTCTCGTGTACTTCTCGAACGAGAAGCGCGGCGCAAACCGTATTCATTATGACACTTATTCCGCTAATCCAACGCTGTAAATTCACTTGATTTTTGCAAAATATAAGCAAAACACCGGTTACGAGCGGAATGAGCAGCGGCATGACAACAAGATTATTCATGCTCATCCTCCTGTCCCCTCAGCAGTTCCATATCATCCGTTCCCAGCTCTTGATAAGACCGATAAGCCAAAACGAAGAAAAATGCCGTCACCCCAAAATTGATGACAATAGAGGTTAGTATTAATGCATGCGGCAGCGGGTCAACGAAATTCCCTGTATCCTCACCCAGCAGAGGAGCTGCGCCGGTTTTTAAGCGAGACATCGTTAACAGGAGCAAGTGTACCGCATGTGTAAGTATGGATGTTCCTAGAATGATTCTCAGCAAGCTTCGAGTTAAGATAAGGTAAGTCCCTACCATGAACAGAACCCCAATTGCAATGGACATTACAATTTCCATATTCAGCGATCCTCCCCAATAGTCAAAATAATGGTCATTGTAACGCCTACAACGGCTAAGTAAACGCCCAAATCGAATATCGTAGCGGTCGCCAATTCGGTCTTGCCTAACAGCGGCAAATCAAAGTAGCCGAACGTATGACTTAAAAATGGTGCATCGAATACAAATGAACCGATACCGGTCAATACAGCGATCAACAATCCTGCTGCCGTAATTCTACGGAAATCCGCTGGAATGACATTGCGAATAGTCTTCAAATCGAAGGCTAATGCCAGCAGAACAAGCGCCGAGGAGGTAATGAGCCCGCCGATAAACCCCCCGCCGGGATGGTTATGCCCTGCAAGGAAAATAAATACGGAGAAGGCCAAAATAATAAATACAACCACCTTCGTTACCGTCTGTAAAATCACATCGTTACTGCGCATCCAGCCAAAGCTTGGAAACACATATTCCGGCGTATATGCTTTTTCTTTATCTTCCCGCTTAGTCTCCTCAAGACGCAATCGGATCATCGTGTAGATCCCTAATGAAGCCACACCGAGAACCATAATCTCCAGAAGTGTATCAAATCCTCTAAAATCCACAAGAATGACGTTGACTACGTTCTTGCCTCCAGCCAATCGATAACTTTCTTCGAGGAAGAAATCTGAAATGGATTCAAATAAGCGTTGATTGGTTACGGAAATCGAAATCAAGGTCATCGTTATCCCTACGCCGAGAGAGATGACAAAGTTGCTAAGCTTAAACTTGATGGATGTCAGCTCTTTCTTCAGCTTCGGCAAATGGTAGAAGCACAACAGGAATAATGCAACGGATACGGTCTCAACGACCATCTGCGTCAACGCTAAATCTGGCGCACGGAAGATAACAAAGAACAGCGTAACAATATATCCCACCGCACCAACCAATATAATCGACGTAAGGCGTGATTGGGAGAAAGGTACAGCGGCTGCCGATGCTACCAAAATGATGACCAGCACGATTTCATAGATCGACATATCGGCATATTCTGCCCCTGTCCAAACCATTGCATCAAAGCGGATCAATGAATAGCACAGCATCACGATCATGAATGCAAAAATATAAATCAAATATTGACGCACCGAACCGCGCATATAAAAGCGCGTTAAACGGTTAGAACCTTGATCTACCGCAGACAGCCCTTTATCATATAGAAGATTCAGGGACAGCTTTTCAGGAATCCAACGATAGATGCGCTGCAGGTAGCGCAGTGACAAAAACAGCAAAGTTCCGAAGACGATGACCCCTATCGTCATAAAAATTTCTGTTTGCCAACCATGCCAGTGCGAAATATGCACTAAAAATTGGTCACCCGGCTGTAATAATGACGGCAGGATAGAAGCCATCGCCGGCTCAATTAGGCTATACGATAAGATGTTTGGAAACAAGCCGAAAATCACCACTAAGGACGCTAGGATCATAGGAGACAGCAGCATGCCAAGAGGAGCTTCGTGAGGTTTTTTCGGTAATTGTTCCAGTTTCAGAGATCCTCTGAATGTTTTAAACAGCAGGATCATGCTGTAAATAAACGTAAACACGGAAGCAAGCCAAGCTAAGACCGGGAACAGAACGCCCCAAGTCTCCATGTTGAAGAAATTCATTTCAGCTGCGTTCACCATAGCCGTGAAGAACATTTCTTTACTCAAAAAGCCGTTAAACGGAGGTAATCCGGCCATAGAGAAAGTACCGATTAACATGAGTGTGAACGAGATCGGCATCAGTGTCATTAATCCGCCCAAGCGTCTAATGTCACGGGTTCCAGTTTCATGGTCGACAATACCTGCCACCATAAACAATGCACCTTTGAATGTAGCATGATTAATGAGATGAAAGACGGCTGCTGTCGTGGCTTTAATATAATAATCCGATTGCGAACCCGCGCCATAATATACAGCGGCAGATCCCAGCCCTAACAAGCTCATAATCATTCCCAATTGACTGATCGTAGAATAAGCGAGAATCCCTTTCAAATCCGTCTGTTTTACCGCAAAGAAAGAACCCCAGCAAAGCGTAATCAATCCCACGCTCGATACGATCCAAAACCATTCCGCATTCCCTGCAAACACCGGACTAAGACGAGCCACCAAATAAATGCCTGCCTTCACCATCGTAGCAGAGTGCAAATAAGCGCTGACTGGTGTCGGAGCTTCCATCGCATCAGGCAGCCAAATATGAAACGGAAATTGTGCGGACTTGGTGAAGGCGCCGAGAAGCACCAATATCATTGCTGGCAAGAACAACGAATGATTCTGCACCACGTTTAAATCCGCGATGATTTCCCTTACGCTGAAGCTGCCAGTCATCAAGTACATGAGGATAAACCCTGCCAGCATCGCGAAGCCGCCAAAAACCGTAATCAGCATGGATTTTTGTGCGCCGTACCTGGAACGATCCCGATGATTCCAAAAACCAATCAAAAGAAAGGATGATATGCTGGTTAACTCCCAAAACCCGTATAGAACGATTAGGTTATCGGAAAGGGTTACCCCCAGCATCGCCGCCATAAACATCAGCAAATAAACGTAGAACTGATGAATGGCTTCCTTTTGCTTGTCCAAATAATAGATCGAATATAAAACAACCAACGTCCCGATGCCTGAAATCAGCAGTGCGAAGAGGATGCCAAGCCCGTCAAGATAAACGGTAAAATTGAGATCCAACGATGGGATCCACGACATCGTCTCCAGCAAATATTCCCCATCTTGGACCTGAGGAATTTTGCTTACAAAATAAATGAAAAGCACCGCCGGTATAGCGAGTACAAACCAACCCGTATGTATTTTGCTTGCAGCCTTTCTTAAGAACGGAACCAATATTGCGGCAAGCAAAGGAAGCAAAATCAGGAAATGTAATAAAGACAACCTTGATACCCCCATCTTGATGAAAATAAAAGCACATGCACTCCTCTACATCTAACGTATCCAACCCCTTCAAATTATAACCAAATATCAAGTAGGACGAACAGTTTTTAACACAATGTTCATCAGGTCGACACACTCTGCGCCAGCTCTCCGCAACATGGACCTCTATAATTTCACTGTTGGTTGGTATAAAAAAGGGCTCCGGAAGACCATTCTATGGTTAAAGGAGTGAACCGCATGATTTTAAAAAAAGCCATCATATGCAGCAGCATTTTTGTCATATTGTTTTTATGCGCATGGGTCTTGAACGATCGCATGATACAGCATCGATACAGTCACCTGCAAATTCGTTCAGTTCACGAGATTCAAATATTGCACAATGAGTCGATTAAACCCTTTAAACCAAGAGAATATGCAAAAATTATACGATCTCTGAAAAAAGAATGATAGACGAAAAGTGTTAAGGATGTGTCTTCAAAATGAATAATCGCGTCTTTTTTATACGTAAAACAAGCAGCTTGGTTTCATCAAATTTCGGCTGTTCTCAGTAACTTAGACAACTATTATTTTTACCTATGACACATATTTCACAATTCCTGAAATTCAATAGCTTCACTACTTTACTGCTTATCTCATTTTGCAGTAAGAATCATGATTCCCCCACTTCTTATTTGCTTGGTGCCTTCGGCTCGAATATAGGTAGGAATGACGCAAGTCCAACTTGTGGATAACCTTTACGATGCTTTTTGCGGTCGGTCGTCATTTTAAGAGGTGTCTTTTCCCAACAAAAAAAGAGCCGACAAGGCTCTTTTTTATGTGGATGAAGAGAATCGATCCCCACGCTGTCAGCTTCCAACGGGAGTTCTACCATTAACTACATCCGTGAATGCCGGTGAAGGGACTTGAACCCCCACTCTGTTGCCAGAAACGGATTTTGAGTCCGTCGCGTCTGCCATTCCGCCACACCGGCTTATTCATATGGAGCGGACGACGAGATTCGAACTCGCGACCCTCGCCTTGGCAAGGCGATGCTCTACCACTGAGCCACGTCCGCATTAATGAATGGTGCGCGTGGAGGGACTTGAACCCCCACGTCAAAGACGCTAGATCCTAAGTCTAGTGCGTCTGCCAATTCCGCCACACGCGCATTGTAACACTGGTGAGCCATGAAGGACTCGAACCTTCGACACCCTGATTAAAAGTCAGGTGCTCTACCGACTGAGCTAATGGCTCATAAAAACAGGGGGTATAGGATTCGAACCTATGCATGACGGAGTCAAAGTCCGTTGCCTTACCGCTTGGCTAACCCCCTATATTTAAAGGGCGACCGATGGGAATCGAACCCACGAATGCCGGAGCCACAATCCGGTGCGTTAACCACTTCGCCACGGTCGCCAAGATTCATGAAGAAATGGTGCCGTCGAGAGGACTTGAACCCCCAACCTACTGATTACAAGTCAGTTGCTCTACCAATTGAGCTACAACGGCAAACGAATGGCGGAGCTGACGGGATTCGAACCCGCGGTCTCCTGCGTGACAGGCAGGCATGTTAGGCCTCTACACCACAGCTCCTAGTATTCCCTTACTAAGCATTAAATTACTCTAATCCTTTTATAAGGTTTATTTAATTGCGGGGGCAGGATTTGAACCTGCGGCCTTCGGGTTATGAGCCCGACGAGCTACCGAACTGCTCCACCCCGCGTCAATATGTTTATAATAACGCATTTCCCTTCCAAAAGGAAATGGTGACCCCTACGGGATTCGAACCCGTGTTACCGCCGTGAAAGGGCGGTGTCTTAACCGCTTGACCAAGGGGCCTTATGTATTCTGGCGGAGAGAGAGGGATTCGAACCCTCGAGACGCTTTTGGCGCCTACACGATTTCCAATCGTGCTCCTTCGACCAAACTCGGACATCTCTCCAGATGGCTCCCCGAACAGGACTCGAACCTGTGACAACTCGGTTAACAGCCGAGTGCTCTACCAACTGAGCTATCAGGGAACAATAATAACACCAGAAGGCTTGTACCTTCAAAACTGAATGCGAAAGTGTAAGGTTGCTTGTTGATCAACATACTGTCGATCTTTTGATTCCTGATGGAATCTTTGTATGGGCCCCGAAAAAGTATCTGAATAAGCTACAGCGCTTCACGTC